>JAFGFP010000036.1 GCA_016931015.1 Dehalococcoidales bacterium | reverse complement strand
CCCGCTCCCGCTGGAAGGTTCATAGCCGTGCCAGTCAATCCACCCCGACCAGTAGAGGAAGGCGGCATCTATAATGGCGTCATCCGGGATATCACCATCGGCGACGGTGCTGGTGCTCTCCTCGTAAAGCCGGTTACGGTAGTTAGCATCTCCGGTAGGAGTGAGCAGGGTATTACCGATGGCAAAGTAGTCGCCGGATATGGAACCGCCGAGTTCCCTGAGCTCGCTCTTAATGGTGTACGCCTCAAGCTCGGTATCGCCGGCCTCGGAGGTAACCCGATAGACCTTGGTATCGGCATCCCAGGTATAGGAGATACCCCCGGACAGGTTATAGTTGGCATCCACCCAGGACATGGCCTCGAGCTCGCGCCCCACCCGCTGCGTCGCAAATTCGAAGGTGATTTCGGTAACCATAGGCACGTCCGAAGGCTGCACCCCGGGGAAACTGGACATGGGCACCGAGCTGAAGCTCCAGACGATAGCCTCACCGCCGGCGTGGGGCGAAACTACCGGCACCGAATAGTAATCAGCCCAGGGCGAACCTTCAACATTGCTGGAATCCTCCACGTAATTGAAGCCGGCCGGCAGCCATATGCCGACCTCTTCTATCACCAGCTCGTCGCCGTAGAGAAAAGTGTCCTCCTGCTCCTTGTTGTAGGTTATCCTGATACGGTATTCTCCGGCACCGATAACGTTGCCGTTTATCATTACCTTGGGCGGTTTATCATCAATGCCCTCGATAATATCCTGGGCCTGAGACTCTCCGGGGATGGTATAGCCCTTGGGAATCCAGACATTCTCAATGGTGCCGATGACGTCTTCCTTATTTACCTGCTCGTCCAGTACGAAATCCCACGAAGTGGAATAGTCGTACGGGGTATAAGGCTTGGGGTTAGTCAGCGACTGCAATTCGTCGAAGTTTATCTGCCAGATACCGTCTTCGATACCGGAGTCGGCGGCGTATAGCTCACTCGTCTTGGTCTCGAAGACCTGTCCTGCCTTTAGCCCGGTGCCCGTAAAGGCGAGCAGCGGCGCGATAATGAGACCGCCCACCAGCAGCAACACCAGCACCATGACAAAGGCCTGGCCCTTTTCCTGGCGTCCGGCCCGACGCAGTAAAATCTTAAGTCGTTTCGTCACCATAACGTCTCATCCACCGGCTAGCTCGATCTCGGGGTGATCTCGACATCCCTGGTCTCACTTATCTCTTCGGGATAGCCGCTCACGGTAGCGGTCACCTTAAAGGTAAACCGCCACTCATCATTGTCGAAGACACAGTTAGTATCGGCGGCATCCATGTTAATATACTGCGCTACCACGGTATCCTGCGCAGTGCCACCGTCCACGGAGTGGCTGCGGATTAGCTCACCGGATGCTTTATCGTAGACCACCTCGTTCTCAGTATTGTCCCACTCGATCCATTCCAGCGTCAGTGGGAAGCCATCGCCATCCGGGTCTGGGTAGGCGGTTTGCACTTCCTGCGCCATCTGGACGTCACGTATCATATGATGTACCACATTCTCCACCTGCTTCACGGCAATCATGCGCGCCTTACCGCGGGCATCGTAGTCAAAGGTCTGAAAGATACTCATGGTTATGCCGCCGGCGATGGCCCCGGTGATGGCCACGGCGATAATCAGCTCGAGCAGAGTAAAGCCCCTCTGCCCCTTACTCAGCAAACTAAACCTGCGCAGTCTCATCGCCTCACCTTATAGTTCTCCAGAGTAATCACCTCCGGCTTACTCTGATGGCTGACGGTAATCGTTATCTTCTGAATGTTCCCGTCCTCCAGGGAGGTGGTAAAAATCTCAACATCATAGCCGGGGTACTCGTCGAGAATATCCGTTGACTTCAAGTACGAAGTACTCCAACTGTGGTTTCTAACGTACTCCATCTGAGCTTCGGCGATATTTTTGGCCGTCTCCCGCTCGTCGGTGGTAAGCAGACCCCGGGCCGAGGTAGCCAGCCCGCTGAGAAAGCCCACGGCAATTATCCCCAGTATCGCCAGGGAGATTACCACCTCGATAAAGGAGAAACCTTTCTCGCCTTTTATCTTAGCCATCATCTTACCCGACCCCGCTTAACCGAACTGTCCGTAGACGGAGTACATAGCCTGCACCAGCGCGATGGCGATAAAGGCGACCATACCGCCGATGACCATAGTCATAGCGGGCTGTATCATGGCTACCGCCGAGCTGGTCTTGTCCTCAGCCTCAGCCTCGTAGGCCTGGGCCACCGTGGTCAGCGTTTTGTCGAGGTTACCGGTCTCCTCACCAACCCCGACCATCTGCACCATCAGCGGCAAAAACAGCTTCCGCCGGCCCATGGGACGGGACAGACCCTCCCCCTTAATCAACTCCTGCTGAACCTCAGTCAGCGACTCAGCCACAATGGTGTTGGTGGCGCCGTAGATGGCCACCGCCATAATTTCCGGCAGGGGCACGCCCACCTTAAAGAGCAGCGCCATAGTGCGGCAGCAGCGCGAAAGTTGGTTAAGGAGGTTGATACGCCCGAACACCGGCATACTGAGCAGCATTCGGTGCCACCAGGTCCTACCCGCCGGAGTCCTGATGTAGACGAAGGTTATACCGATAACGGCGACTATCCCCAATAATAGCCAGAGGCCGTAGTGACTGAACCAACCGGTAATCCCGATAAGCATTCTGGGCAGCGTCGGCAGCTCGGCCCCGAAGGCGGTGTAGAGGCTGGTAAAACGCGGCAGCACGAAGGTTACCATCAGCCCCACCACGGCGATGGCAACCACGAACACAATAATGGGATAGCGCAGAGCGCTTCTTATTTTCTTCTCGGTAACGGAGGCTCTCTCGATGTGGTTCGCCATCTGCCTCAGCGTCTCTTCCAGGTTGCCGCCCTGCTCACCGGCCGATACCGCCCGGTGATAGAGCTGAGAGAAGGCCTGGGGGTGCTTGCTCAGGGCCGCCGACAGCGAGCTGCCGCCGCGGATGTCGCTAACCACGTTAGCGATTACCTTCTTCATGGTGTGGTTGGTCGTCTGTACCTGCAGCAGCTCTAGAGAGGTAACGATATCGGTGCCGGACTCGAGCAGCAGCGCCAGTTGGCGCGAGAACATAACTATCTCGGTCGGTTTCACCCGGGTGAAGCGGGCGCCCAGCTTACCCGTGTCGAAGAAGGGAACCACCTGCTTTATGCTGAGCACCTGGTAGCCGCCATAGCCCAGCAGACTGGCCGCGGCCACTTCATCGGCGGCGGAGAGCTTTCCTTTAACCAGTTTTCTATCTTTGGTATAGGCTACGTAAGAGTATTCCATAATTCCACCTTTAGGTCACCTCAGGCTTAAGGTCGGGCGAGTAGGCGCTGCGCAGTACCTCGGACGGGGTGGTGATACCCGCCTGCACCTTACGCATGCCGTCATTCATCATCGAGGTCATGCCCTCGCTCAAAGCCTGAGCCCGAATCTCGCTACTGTTGGCCCGCTTGGTCACTAGGGCCCTGACGCCGTCGGTAACGCTCAGAATCTCGAAGATACCGGTCCGCCCCAGATAGCCGGTGTAAGCACAGGTGGGGCATCCGGTGCCGTAGAGAAACTCGGTCTTCGCCTCGCCTATCTCCTTCTCGTAGGCGATTCTTTCCACAATGGGCGCCTCAATGGAGTGGCTGCAGTCCGGGCAGATGCGGCGCACCATGCGCTGGGCCACAATACCGATAACCGAAGAGGCTATCAGGAAGGGCTCCACCCCAAGGTCAATGAGCCGGGTGAGTACGCCGGGGGCATCGCTGGCATGGATGGAGCTAAGCATCATATGCCCCGTCAGGGCCGACTGAATTGCTATCTGCGTCGTCTCCGTGTCACGTATCTCACCGACCATGATGACGTCGGGGTCGAGACGCAGGATGGAACGCAGGCCCCGGGCGAAGGTAATACCGGCCTGAGGATTCACCTGAATCTGGTTAATATCCTTAAAACGATACTCGGCCGGGTCTTCGACAGTAATAATGTTGCGACCCAGGGTATCCAGGGAGTTGATAGCGGCATAGAGGGTGGTCGTCTTACCAGCCCCGGTCGGGCCGCTAATCAGTATCATACCGTAGGGTACCTTGAGCATGTTCTCATATTTCGCCAGGTCTTCAGGCAAAAAACCGAGCTGCGGCAGCCCCAGCAGGGCGCGCGCCTTGTCGAGGAGACGGAGCACCGCCATCTCTCCGGAGACGGTGGGCGCCGTAGCCACGCGGACGTCAATCTCGCGCCCCTTAGCCCGGGTGGAGAACTGTCCGTCCTGGGGCCGGTGATGGTCGGCGATGTTCATATCGGCCAGGATTTTAATACGGGAGATAATCGCTCGATGCACGTTCAGCGGCAGCGACATCATATCGTGGAGCGTCCCGTCGATACGGTAGCGTACCCTGACCCGGTCCTCTTCCGGCTCGATATGAATATCGGACGAGTGCGCCCGCACCGCTTCCTCAATAATAAGGTTCAAAGCCTGGGCCAGCGGGGCATCGATGGCGGCATCGATGGCCAGGTTCTCATCAAGAGCGTCGGGCGGGATATATATCCCCGCAATCTGCTTCTCGATTTCGCTGTGGCCCTTGTAGTTAAAGTCGATAGCCTCCCTGACCTCCCGGGCATCGGCGCTAACCGGCTGAATCCGCTTCTTGCTCAGAGCCGAGAAGGCCTCCAGGGCGAAGATATCGCTCGAATCGGCCATGGCCACCTTGAGCGTGTTACCGGAAAGGCTCATGGGAATGGCATTATAGCGCCGGGCCATTACCTCAGGTACCAATTGCAGGACATCAGGGTCGACCATCTGCCGCAATTGTTTGGCCCGCGTCTTAGCTTCCCCGGCTTCGGGCTCCGCCGCCGGCTTGGGCGGCGTCTTGGCTGCCGCCGGCTTAGACGGCTTGACGCTCATTTCGAAGACCCTGATGCGCTGGTGTTTGGCAAACTGCTTGGCCTCCGAGCTGAGCCTCGGCGAGGCAATGACGATTTTGTCGTCAATACCAACTTCATAGGCTTTGGTATCGAAGAGGGACATCTGCTCCAGGCTGACCTCGTCATCGCTGCTTAAGAAATCTATCCCCAGGCTATGAGCGGCTACTATCATATCAACATAAGCCAGAATATCGAAGCTGTAATCAACCCCCGACCGGCTCTGTACCTTAGCCATCTCATCAACCCGATAACCCCGTTTGCGCAGCGCCTCCGCCAGCTGTTCCCGGGTCTCGAACTTAATCGGCTCCTCTTTATTGAACGGTTCCGGCGGCTCGGAGGCAAACAGTTCCTCCAGCCTCTCTCCGTCGATAACCCTTATCCTCTGCTTACCGGCCAGCTGCTTGGCCGCCGGAGTCAGCTCAGGAGAGGCGATAAGCAGCCGGTCGCCGACACCGGTGTCATAGGCCTTGTTGGCAAAGTCAAATATAGTATTTACTTCTTTCTCCCGGTCGCTCCCGGCAGTGACGCAGACCGCCATCTTATAGTTGGTAAAGCCGTCGTCACGCCAGGCCAGGATGTCGAAGGTATGCTCGACCCCCGATTTCCCCTCCAGCTTGGCCCCTTCGGTCACCTCAAAGCCCTGCTGCTGGAGGTAATCCAGCACCCGGTCCTTTAACTTAAGCGCAACGCCCGATTGTGACATGGTAACTCCCCTTACAACTCATCAATTCTTCTCAGCTATCGATATCCAGCCGTTACGCATGGCCAAGGCCACGGCGTGAGCCCGGTCATTGGCGTTCAGCTTACGCAGGATAGCGCTGACATGGCTTTTAATTGTCTGCTCGCTGATACCCAAAATATCGGCGATTTGCTTATTGGTGTTACCCTTGGAAACGTAGTTCAGAATCTGTGCCTCCCGCCTGGTGAGCGGGGCAATCACCGTCTCCATGCCCTGGTTCAGCGACGATACATCCCGAAATTGCTCCAAGACACGCTGGGCCACTCTGGGTCGGTTGATGAGACTTTCGTTGATGGGGTACTCACCCTTAGACGCCCGCCTTATGGTATTGATCAGGTCTTCGGCGGCCGTATTCCGGCTCAGGCAGGCCACCGCCGCCGTCTTAATAACCTCGAAGAGCTCTTCGTCATCAGGGTTCGGGCTCAGCATTATCACCCGGGTATTCGGGTAGTAGCGGGCGATTTTCCGACCCAACTCCAACCCCTGGTGAGCACCCAGCGACGAACCCAAAAGGGCAATATTGGGTAAGTGAGCGTCAATCATCTCCATGGTGCCGTCGGCCGGATCACAGTCCAGCACCTCGAAGTCGGGCTGCTGGGCCAGTACCTGGCGCACCCCGGCCCGGAAAAACGATTCTTCATCAATAACCACAACTACTATCTTGTTCACTGACTGCCTCTCTTTCAGATACTGCTAGCCTTGCAAGTCATAGTTACAGGCAAGAGTCCCGGTCACCCGCTAAAGCCGCTCTAATGAGGAGAGAGCTTCCAGCTCAGCGTCTAATTTAGCTATCTTAGACCTCTGAGAAAGGAACTCGGTGATATCCTCGCGCAAGAAACGCCGGTCTCCCCTGGAACCGATACGGTAGGTCTTTAATACTCCCTGATTACTCCACCGTCTCACTGTGTTGATATGTACATTGAGCAAGCGGGCAACCTCACTCGTGGTCAACATCGGGGCAATTTCTTCGTGGTCTGCCATCGCCGCCTCCTCTCTTAAACTACCTTTAACTCACCTCTCCCAATTCTGCCTTATCTTAATTCCCAATACAATCACCCAAATGGGTCATTTGGGCGCTCAGAGAGTCCCTCGATAGTAACAGGCAGGCCCGGACAGGAATGAGCATTGACAGGTTTTCCCGGCTGTGTTTATACTTAACAGCGTTCGAGACTGGTCGCGCCGCGCCGGGAGGGCCGGGAAGACAAACAAGCCAAGGAGTAAGCCAAAATGGGAAGCAAAGAAGGGGATAAGGAGAAGGCGGCGGAAGCGAAGAAAGCCAAAGAAACCGAGGCACAGGCCAAGAAGGCCGAGGAGGCCAAGGAAAAGGCCGAAAAGAAGGCCCAGGCCGAAGGTAAAAAGACCAAAAACGCCGAAGTGCCCAAGGTGCTGGTGACCTTAAACATCGTGCCGCCGGTAGATTCCGGTCAGATTAAGAGTCTGGAAGAGGCCCTGCACGAGTCCCCGGACCTGCAACTGGTAGTGGTCAGCGGCTCCGCAACCAACGGCACCGAGATGGTTATCTCGGCGGAGAACTCTTTACCCATCGTGGACATCCTGACGAATATGTCACCCATCGCCCAGGTAACTAAGAAGGGGAAGACATTTCAGGTCACCCTGAAATCGGAATAGCCCCTGAATCCTGACTACCGTCTTGAGCTACTCGGCAGCCTGACGGCGTGCCCGTATGATAAAGAAGGCAGCCACGGCGGCCCCGACGCCTATCCCGAGATACTTCAGCCAGCCGGGTAGGGTCGTTTCTTGAGAAGCGCCGACGGAGAATGGCCGGGGCGTCGTCCAGTCGCTCTCGGTAAGGGTGCCGTCCACCGCCTTCACTCTCCAGTAGTACGAGCTTCCCCCCTTACTCAGCGTCAGGCTTTCTTCGCCGCTAAGGGTGTACTCCGAGTCGCTGAGCCCTTCCTTATTTAAGACGATAGCGGAGAAGTTATCGTCGGCGGCCACCTGAAGGGAATAGCTTACGCCGCTGGGGTCAGTGACCTCATCCCAGTCGAAGTGAGTCTCGGGTTCGGCGGCCTGGCTGAAGGCAGGCTCCTGCAGCACCGGCGTGGCCGGCTTTTCCGACTCCATGGTAAAGACGACGCTAACGCTGTTAGCGCCGTCTCCGGCGACCACGGCATGGCTCCCCGGAGCACTGGGGGGCACCGTAAAGGTCGCCGAGAAAGTCCGACTGTCAGTGGCCTCGGCGGTGGCCACCGTAAGCGCCTCATCGCCGTCATAGGTTACGGTAATCGTAGCGTTAGCCGTAAACCAGATACCGGCTACGGTAAGCTCCATACCGGCGTGCCCCGGTGAGTCGAGGCTGGTGTCCGGAGTCAGTCTGACTCTAGACGGGATGGGCAGGACGTAGAACTCGGCCTCCGCGAAGTGGTCGCTCTCGTCGTAGACCCTGACCCGGGCGAGACAACCGTCGGCGTAGGCGGGGTGGGGCGGCACGACGAAGCTACCCCCCAGGCTGCCGAGACGGTTGGTGTGCATGGTGACGGGAATGGTGGGCAGGGGGTCACCATCAAGGACCAGGGTAATATCCTCCCGCGCCGCAAAGCCGGTGCCCTTAACCTCGACAAGGCCATCGACATCCTGAGACGAAGGACTTAAGGTTATCTGCGGCTCCACGGTAAACTCGGTCTCGGGGCGGTTACCCGCCTCATCGATGGCGGTCACGGGGTAGCTCCCGGAAGGGTTCTCCGGGATGGCGATGGTACAGGTGAACTCGCCGTCGGCATCGGTTATCTCGTCGCCGCCGGTGATGGCCGTCTCCTGTCCGTCAAATCTGATGGTAATCCGCTGCTCGGGGCGAAGCCCCTGGCCGGTGATGGTGGCCTGGGAACCGACCACCGCCGCCTCCGGGTCTATCTCAATCTCACCGTGGGGGATATTAAAGGTGGCTACGGCCACTATTTCCTGACTGCCGCGGTAGGTAGCGTAGACATGATAGTCGCCGCCGTGCACCGTCCACTGAGAATCGCCGCTGGTAAGCTCCTCGGGGACGGTGAAAGAGGTGCGGAACTCGCCGGGGGATGCCGACGATTCCTCACCGCTCCTGACGTTCCTTTCCAGTAGCTGGTAGTGGGTAACCTTACCGTCAATCTCACTGCCGGTAGCGGCGGCATCGCTGGAGAGGTAGAGATAGACATAGCTTCCGGCCTCAAAGCCCGTACCCTTGATTGAGACGTCATCCCCGATTTCAAACTCGTCGGAGCTGAGGGTAAGCACCACCTCAGCGGCCGCCCGGGCCGGTATCGCCGGTAAAGCACCGAGCAGTAACATCAGGCCGCCGGAGACCAACAGCCACCGAGTCCCGGAAAACTTCCACAGCTTAGCCATCGTCAGCCTGAAAAGCCCCTTACTTACTTCCCCATGTTACCACACGGGCTTCTGTGATAATAAACGATAGGCGCGGGTGCGTCAATGCTACTTTGTATTTAATAGCCGCCCGGTAGGTAATTAAGGTGGGCTGAATCAGGGGCGTTCCAGCCGGTCGCCCGGCTTAAGCCCAACGTCTTGGGCAAATTCGGCGGCGCTAACCTTGGCGAAGCCGGAGAGCCTGACCTGGCGCACCGCGATGCCGCCGCCCGGGCAGGCGACGGTAAACCCCTGGTCGTTTACCAGGGTAATCTCACCGGGGGCCGCCGCCGGAGACGAGCTTACCAGACCGGATTCGAGGATTTTCAGCTTCTCGCCCTGATAGCCGGTGGTGGCGCCCGGCCGGGGATTAGTCCCTCGAATCAGATTATAGACCTCATTTGCCGGCTTGGCCCAGTCGATAACGGCGTGCTGCTCGCGGCACAGCGGCTCGTAGCTGGCCTGGCTCTCGTCCTGGGGGATGCGGGGCGCCCGGCCTTCCCTAACGAGCCTTATCGCTTCTACCAGAGCATCAATCCCCATCGGGTAGAGCTTATCGAAGAAGAGCGAGCCCACGGTATCATCGGGCAGGATAGCTGCCTCTTTCTGGAGCAGTACCGGCCCGCTGTCGATACCGGCATCGGGCCAGATGATGCTTAAGCCGGTCTCGGTCTCACCCTGGATTATGGCCCAGTTCATGGCGCTGCCGCCCCGGTGCCGGGGCAAAAGCGAGGGGTGGAACATAATCGTCCCCCTTGAGGGACAGTCGAGAGTCTCCACAGAGACTATATCCTGCACGAAGGCGAGCACACCCAGCTCCGGCTTATAAGAGTTCATGGTCTGGTAAACGCCGTCCGCCTTCATGTGCGCCGACTCGTGTACCGGAATCGAGTTTTCCCGGGCCAAAGTCTTGAGGGGGGATGGCTTTGCGGGGTCGGCGCCAGGGATAAACACGGCGGCTACCACCTCCCCCTGCTTGAGGATAGCCTCCAGAAGCTTAGCGCCGAGCGAAGCCTGAGCCGTTAGGACAATGCGCACGGTAAATCCTTCCCCGTAAGCGGCTAGTTTCTGGCTTTTGCGTAGAGCTCGGCCGCCTTGAAGGAGCTTCTCACCAGGGGCGCCGAGGCAACCCCGGCAAAGCCGAGCTCCCGGCCGGTAGCGGCAAGCTCAGTAAACTCCTCAGGAGTAACGAAGCGGGACAGGGGGTAGTGCTTTTCCGAAGGCGGCAGGTACTGACCCAAAGTAAGCAGGTCGCAGCGGGCTTCCCTGAGCTCCTTCATGACGGCGACCACTTCCTCCCGGGTCTCCCCCAGCCCCAGCATCAGGCCGGACTTGGTGACTATCTCCGGAGCCAGGTCTTTCACCCGGGCCAGCAGCGCTACGGAGCGCCGGTAGTCCGCCAGCGCCCTGACCTCAGGGTAAAGACGGGGCACCGTCTCGATATTATGGTTTATCACCTCGGGCCGGGCCTCAGCGACGGCCCGCAACGCCTCCAGAGAGCCCTGGAAATCGGGAATCAGAACCTCGGTCAGGGTGCCCGGTCTCTTCTGATGGATTAGTCGCACCGTCCGGGCGAAGTGAGCCGCCCCGCCGTCGGCGAGGTCGTCCCGGGTAACCGAGGTTATCACCACGTAACGCAGGTCCAACTTCTCTACCGCCTCGAGCAGGTGCTCCGGCTCCGCATCGTCAAGCGACAGGGGCCGTCCCTTGTCCACGGCGCAGAAGCGACAGTTCCGGGTGCAGATATTACCCAGAATGAGAAAGGTCGCCGTCCGCCGCGAAAAGCAGTTCCCGATATTGGGGCAGTGAGCGCTCTCGCAGACGGTGTGCAGGTTCAAGCTCTCCAAAAGCCCCTCGACCATGCCCACAGTCTCGGCGTCGGCCGGCGGCTGTCTAAACCAGGACGGGAGCCTGTCTCTCATAATCACTATCCCTCAGGGTATCCCGAGCTTTATCATTAAGCACGGATGCTATAAAACCGTCCGGGCCCGCTGCCAGCCGAAGCTGAAAGACCTCCCCGAAACGGGCCAGCAGCCGCTTCGTTACCGCAGCCGTATCTATTTCCCGACCCAGCAGCGCCGCCATTGAGGTTGCCCCCCGGTCGGTAAAGCCGCAGGGGTTTATCAGCGAGAACGGCGCTAGGTCAGCATTTATGTTAAGGGCGAAGCCGTGCCAGGTGACCCACTTACTCACCCTCAGGCCGATGGCCGCAATCTCACGGTCTTCTACCCAGACCCCACGGTGAGAACGGTCCCTCCCGGCCCGGATGCCGAAGTCGGCCAGGGTTCCGATAAGTACCTCTTCGAGGTCGTGGACGTAGCGGTGCAGGTCTCTACCCTTATCTTTAAGGTCTAGAATCGGGTAGCCGACCAGCTGACCGGGGCCGTGATAGGTAGCATCCCCACCCCGGTCTACGAAGAACAAATTAATGCCCTTCCCTCTTAGCTCCGCCGGGGAGGCAAGGATATTATCAGCGCTCCCCGACTTACCCACCGTAATCGTCGGCGGGTGCTCCAGAAGGAGCAGAGTGTCGCCGATGTCGCCCTTTATTCTTCGCGCCAGCAGGTCTGCCTGCAAGTGATGGGCGGTGCGGTAGGCCACCCGCCCCAGCTGATATACGGAACACAACATCTTATACCGTGCTACTTTATGTAAAGTAAACCCGCTACCCGCCCCGCTTCCGGGACAGGTTGTGAATCGCCCGCCCCTGAACGTCCGCCGCCGCCTCCCAGATTGCCTCGGAGAGGGAAGGATGAGCGTGTATCGTGGCCAGAATATCGTCGACCGTGCTCTCCAGCTTCATGGCCATCACCGCCTCGGCGATGAGGCAGGTCGCCTGGGGCCCGATGATATGAACCCCCAGTATCTGCCCGTACTTCGGCTCGCTGATTATCTTGACCAGTCCCCGTCTCTCGCCGACAATGGCCGCCATGCCGTTGGCCGCAAAGGGAAATCTGCCGATGGCTACCGCGAGCCCCTGGGAAGCGGCCTCCTGCTCGGTAATGCCGACGCTGGCTACCTCGGGCAGGGTGAAGATACACTGCGGGACGACGCCGTAATCCATCGTGGCGTCCTGTTCCAGAGCATTTTCGGCGGCTACCGTGCCCTCGGCCATGGCGATATAAGCCAGCATCATGCCGCCGACGACATCACCGGCAGCGTAGATACCGGGGATGCTGGTCTCCATCTTCTCGTTAACCCGGATGCCGCCCTTCTCCACGGCGACGCCGCATTCCTCCAGTCCCAGGCCCTCGGTGTTCGGGCGGTAGCCGACGGATATCGCTACCGCGGCTGCCTCTATTTTCTGCTCGGCTTCACCATCGGAGAAGACAACCGCTTTACCAGCGGCGGTGGCCTCAATTTTACTCACCTTGGCGCTGCAGCAGACCTGAATGCCATCCTCGGTGAGGACGCCCTCCAGAACCTGGGCAATCTCGTCATCCTGAGCCGGCAGGCAGTGGGGCATCATCTCTACCAGGCTCACCTGCACGCCCAGCTTGGCAAGAACGGTGGCCATCTCCACCCCGACGACGCCACCCCCGATAATCACCAGGCTCTTGGGAAGCTCCTTTAGCTCCAGAAGGTCTTCGACACCCAGAATGTCCGGGCTGTCCGCCCCGGGGATCGGGAGCACAATCGGGCGCGCCCCGGTAGCCAGGATTATTTTATCAGCCTCGACGGTCTCTTTCTCTCCCTTACCGGAGGCTATCTCTATCTGCTTGGTAGAATCGAGCTTGGCCCGGCCGTTCTTAACCTCTACCTTGTTAGCCGCCAAAAGCCCCCCGACCCCCGAGGTAAGACCGGTCACCACCTTAGCCTTACCCGCCTGCATCTTGGGTAAGTCCACACTGGCCCCGGACACGCTGATACCATAGCGCTCGGCGGATTTAAGCGATTGGTAGGTCTCCACGCTACGCAGCAGGAACTTGGTCGGGATACAGCCCCGATTGAGGCAGGTGCCTCCCAGTTTGTCTTCTTCGACCAGAGTCACCTTGGCACCGAGCTGGGCAGCCCTTATGGCCGCTACATAGCCGGCCGGACCGCCGCCAACTACAACCACATCTCGCTTATCCATACGCCTTCCTTTCACTCAACTTTTCACTTAACCTTAATAAAGGAATCCGGGGTCTTAAGAAGCTCGGCCAGGCTGTTGATGAAGGCCGCCGCCACCGCTCCGGTAAACACCCGGTGGTCATAGGTCAGGTAGTAGGTCATGATGGGGCTAGCGACAATCTTCCCTTCTCTAACCACCGCCCGGTCAGCGATGCCGCCGGTGCCCAGAATAGCCGCTTCCGGTTGATTGATAATCACCGTCTCGAAACGGTAACCGCCCCCCATCGCCCCCAGGTTGGTGATAGTGAAGGTGCCGCCCTGGACATCCTCCGGGGCCAGGGCCCCCTCCCGCGCCCGCTTGGCCAGCGACCTGACCTCCTTACTAATCTCGACCAGCGATTTCCGGTCGGCATGCCGCACCACCGGAACGATGAGCCCTTCGTCCAGGGCCACTGCCACCGAAACATTAATATCCTGCCACTGGATAATCTCGTTACCCATCAGGCTGGCATTAACCTGGGGATAGTCTCTAAGTAGCTTGGCGACCGCGGCCACCATGAGGTCGGTATAGGTAATGCGGGCCCCGAGCTTCTTCTCCTGCTCAACCAGCTTCTTGCGCGCCTTTACCAGCTCGGCGACGTCCAATTCCCCCATCACGGTAAGCTGTGCCGCCACCGATAGGCTGCGGTGCATGTGCTCCGCGATGGCCTTTCTCATGCCGGTCAGGGGCAGCTTGGCCTTCACCTTTCGCCCCTGGTAATCCACGGCGGCCGCCTCGGCTGGCGCCGCCGGCGCCTCTTTCTTCTTCGCTATCTCCCGCTCGATATCCTCTTTAACAATCTTGCCCTCGGGGCCGCTGCCGCTAACCCCGGCGATGTCTATCATGTGCTCTTCGGCCATGCGGCGTGCCACCGGAGAAATAGCCACCCGCTCTTCCTCAGCCACAGCGAGGGCAGCTTTAGCTACGGACGCCTCTTCGACGACCCCGCCCTTGGCTACGGCCGCCAACTCCGCCTCGCTGGCTACGATAAGGCCCGCCGTCGAGCCAATCGGCGCTTCCCGACCCGCCTCGAGTAAGATGTGTAAGAAACCCGACGCCTCGGCCTCGACATCGTGGCTGATTTTCTCGGTCTCTACCACCAGTACCACGCTCCCCTTCTCCACCCGATCGCCCTCTTTAACCTTCCACTCCACCAGGTTAACCGGCTCGGTGCTCATGCCCAGCTTGGGAACGATCACCGGAGTGCCAACGGGAGGTCCCACCGAAGCCGTCTTTTCCGCCTGGGGAGCCGACTCCGTAACCTCGCCAGCGGCCTTCTCCCCTCCCCCGCCCTTCTGCAGGGCCTTAAGCTCATCCTCGGTCTCCACAATAAGGGCCGCCGCCGAACCAATCGGCGCCTCCTGACCCGCCTCGAGTAAGATATGTAAGAAACCCGACGCCTCAGCCTCGACATCGTGGCTGATTTTTTCGGTCTCCACCACCAGCACCACGCTGCCCTTCTCCACCCGGTCGCCCTCTTTGGCCTTCCACTCCACCAGGTTAATCGGCTCGGTACTCATACCCAGCTTGGGAACGATTAGTTCAGTAGCCACGTTCTACCTCCAGAATTACTAAATAACTAACGCGCCCTAACCAAACAAAACAGCAGAGACTATCCGACTCTCGGCTACCACCCGATTACTCGAACACTAGCCGAGTCTCTGCTGTCTAGCTCTCCGGTTAAGGCCATCAGTCCGGCAAAACTATTTTAGCACCCTGTATCCATTTAAGCAACGCTGGGAAAGAGCGTCAGGACGGCGGCTCTCTAGGGGTAGCCAGCGGTCATCAAGCCCGGGGCAAGCTCGCCAGAGGTTAACTTCCAGATAGCCCGCAGGGGTTTAACATCAAGGTAATGATAAGAACCCTCCGCTTCGCGTGGGCCGAAGCGGCCGCTCGCCAAAGTAGGGAAACCATGCCCGGCCAGAGTCTCCGTAATCTCATCAGCAGCTTTATCCGAAAAGCCGATATGGTGCAGCCCCTCACCATGCTCGGCGAGGAAGTCCCGGTAGATTGAATCTCCCGCCACCGGCTGCCACAAGGCCAGCACCATCCCACCGACATCGGCCAGGGCTACCTTCTCCCGACCCCGGCTGGGCTGGCCGCGATAGTGACGCCGGGAGACCAGTGGCTCTACCCAGTCATAGATAGCCCAAGGGCCGATACCCAGGATATTCCAGTAGTCCTGAGCGGTCTTCAGTATGTCGCGCACGGCGATAGCCACCTCAGTGATGGCTGGCACCTTAAGCTTAGCCGGGCTCTCGGCGGATGTCTCCGGATAGCGCCGGGCGGGCTCGGCGGCGATACCCTCCGGGCACTCCACCACCTCCCAGATGCAACCCAAGGCCGCAAGGTATAGGTAATTATAGCGGCAGCCTTTCTCACTACGGCCGCAGCTACCGCTTTGCAGGCTGACGAAATCGTGCTCCCCGGTCAGTATCCCGACGGTCTCATCCAGGTCATCGACCAGAAACTGAAGATGATGGATGCCCTCGCCGCGCTCCGTAAGAAAGTCGCGGTACAGCGAGGGCCCGTCAACCGGCTGCATCAGCTCAAATTCCACCCCACCCACCACAGCGTGACATATCTTCTCCCGAGCCCAGGCCGGCCGACCGCGATAGGTACGCTGGTAAACGCCGGGGTACTCCCAATCATAGATATTCCAGGGGCCGATACCCAGGATACTCCAGTAGTTCTCCACCACCAGGGGCAGGTCGTGTACGGCAATGGCCACCTGGCTAATCCGACTAACCTTAACCTTAGTCGGGCTCGGCTGAGACATACAGCGCCACCCTTCCGGGTGTCCCTAAACACCCTGGCCCCACACCCAGCGGAAAATCAGGCACCGGAGAGCATGAGGCCAGCTTAACTACATAATTTCGGTGACTGCCTTGATGAGATTATCCTCATCAGGCATCCAGACCTTCTCCAGGGCCGGGGTAAAGGGGATGGCCGTATCCGGGGCGCAGACCCTCTTTATCGGCGCCTTGAGCAGGTCGAAGGCTTCCTCAGCGACCACGGCCGCAATCTCGGAGGCTGAGCTGCCCGCCTTGGGCTCCTCGACCATAATTACCAGCTTACCCGTCTTCTCGAGCGATTTAAAAATAGTCTCCTTATCGAGTGGCGCCAGGCTGCGGGGGTCAATCACCTCGATATCGATACCCCTGGCCTTAAGCTTCTCGGCGGCGGCCAGCGCCCGGTGGGCCATGAGCATGGTAGCCACCACGGTCACGTCGCTGCCCCTCCTCTTTACGTCCGCTTTACCCAGGGGTATGGTATACTCCTTCTCCGGCACCTCGCCCTTCAGCCCGCCCAGTATCAGCTTCTTATGGTAGAAGACCTGAACCGGGTTATCTTCCCGGATGGCCGATTTAATCAGTCCTTTGGCATCGTAGGGGGTGGACGGGGCCACGATTTTAAGACCGGGAATACTCATCTCCATGCCGTCAAGGCACCCGGAATGCTCCCCGGCCGCCGATATGCCAGCGCCGCAGTAGGACAAAATCGTCACCGGGAACATAATCTTGCCGCCCGACATGTACCTCGGCTTACACATGGCGTTGAAGATATCAGACCAGCACACCGAGAGGAACTCGGCGAACATGATTTGCACCACCGGTCTCAGGCCGGTGGCCGCCGAGCCGATAGCCGCCCCAATCATAGCCGTCTCCGAAATCGGGGTATCCAGCACCCGGTTCGGCCCGTACTTCTTAAAGAGCCCTTTCATCTCCCCGAGCGGGGCCCCCCACTGCCTGATGTCCTCGCCGAAGACGAATACCTTGTCATCCCGGGCCAACTCTTCGTCAATAGCGTCATGTATTGCTTGAAGATATGTTATCTCACTCACTTCCATTAGCCTCCTTAAGCAAATTCGTCGGTATAGACTTCTTCCGGCTCAGGAAACGGGCTTTCCTCGGCGAACTTGACCGCTTTCTCCATCTCCTCTTTCACTTCCCGCTCAATCTGGTCCGCCTCTGCTTCCGTCATCGTGCCCATCTCAATTAGCTTTTTCCTGAAGCGGGGGATGGGGTCTTTCTTGAGACACTCGTCCTTGTCTTCCTGGCTCCGATAGAGGTGGCCATCACCCTCGAAATGGCCGTGCCGTCGGCAGGTGCGCCCCTCGATGAAGGTAGGGCCCTCACCCTTCTTAGCACGGGCCACGGCTTCATGCACCGCCTCATACACGGCGAAGACGTCGTTACCGTCTACCGCCACCCCGGGAATGCCGTAGCCCATGGCCCGCTGACTGATGTCGGTCAGCGCGGTAACGTCATAGATATTGGTCGACTCGGCCCAGGTGTTATTTTCGCAGTAGCAGATAAAGGGTAGCTTCCAAGCGGCGGCCAGGTTCAGGCCTTCATGGAACCGGCCCGTGTTCAGGGTGCCGTCGCCGATAAAGGCCACCGCCACCTGATCGCTGCCCCTCAGCTTGGCGGACAGGGCCGCCCCGACGGCCACCGGCACCGGCGTCCCCTGAATCCCCTCGGCGCCGAGACAGCCGACGGCCATATCGGTGAGGTGCTGCGAGCCGGCCTTTCCCTTGTTGACCCCGGTCTTCTTCCCGAAAATCTCCGCCGTCATGGTGTCCAGAGGCAGTCCCTTGGCAATCAGGTGTCCGTGCCCGCGATGGTTGCTGGTAATGTAATCATCAATTCTCAGGTTGGCGCAGACCCCCACCGCATTAGCCTCCTGCCCCGAGCTCAGGTGGACGAAACCGGGAATCTTACCGGCCGCAAACTCGCTGCCGATCCTCTCCTCGAAGACCCTGATCTGTACCATCGTCCGGTACATCCAGAGCAGCTTTTCCTTCTCAATCTTCATAAAGACGCCCCCTTTCATTAATTCGCAATGAACCAATGCGGCCCAGACTACAGCCGAATTACGCTCCTAAGGTAGCAAATCAATTAGAAAAAGTCAATAAAATTGAATAGCGACAGCCTAAGCTGTCGTCAGGATATTTCCGGGAACTTCTCCAAGGTTAGATTACCTTGAAGGCTCGATGATGACCTTGATGGAACTTCCGGCTTCGGCCACGAGCTGAAAGCCCCGGCTGGCCTCGGCAAGCCCGAAGCGGTGGGTAATCATTTGAGACAAGGGCAGCCTTCCGGCGCGCACCAGGTCGAGCGCCGTCTGATAGTCGGCGGGACTGGCCGCGTAGGAAGTGGCGAAGGTGACATCGTTCCGGAAGAAGGTTTCATTGATGGAGACCGGGATGGTAACCCCGGGGTCGGTCGGGGCGAAAAAGAGCACCGTGCCCCCCCCCTCCACCACCCCCAGCGCCTGAAGCAGCGCCGATTCGGCCCCGGTGCAGACGATTACCAGGTCGGCCAGGCGGCCTTCGTTCAGCTCACGGATACGAGACGGGAGGTCCTCGTCGGCGCGCAGGGCGGCTTCCGCCCCGAAGCGCCGGGCGGCCTCAAGACGGGGCTCGCTTATGTCCGTGGCTATCACCCGGCCGGCCCCCAGAGCCAGCGCCAGCTGCACATGAAGCAGCCCGGCAATGCCGCTGCCGATAACGAGAACGCTGCCTCCCGGAGGCAGTTTCGCCCGCCGCTGCGCCCGGAGGATGCAGGCCAGCGGCTCGACGAAGGTGGCATCTTCGTAGGACACCTCGTCGGGCAGGAGGAAAACCCCACGGTCAACGTGAACCGGGGACAAACGAATAAACTCGGCCATGCCGCCGGGGTCGAAGTTCGTCCGGTGCAGCAGGTCGCAGACAGTGTGATGGCCGCTCAGGCAGTAGTGGCAGGTGTTACACGGGACGTGGTGCGCCGCAGTGATGCGGTCGCCCTCGCGGTACTTGGATACCCCCTCACCGACCGCCACCACCT
>JAFGFP010000035.1 GCA_016931015.1 Dehalococcoidales bacterium | reverse complement strand
GTTTAAGCTCTCTGGAGGCGGCGCCGATATCGACCGTGCCGTCGTCGGCCGACTTAACGCCGACGCTGGAGCCGCCGCCCTGGATGGTGACGTCTACCTTAGGGAACATTACCGAAAAGGTATCGCTGAACTTCTCCGCCAGGGGCTGGACGGTGGTCGAGCCGGCCTCGGTAATCGACCCCGAAAGATCGGCTACCGAGATGTAGCCCTCCTCGATAACTATGGCCTGCGCTTCCACGCCGAGACAGAAGTCGATGAACATTTTGACCACTCCGGTCGGTTCCGCTTTGGTCAGGAAGTAGAGCGGGCGGGCGATGGTGTAGCTTTCATTGAGGACGTTGGCCACGGTGGCGGCGACGCCATCCACCTGCAGGGCCTTCACCGCGGCGTCCAGGTAGCCGAAGGATAGAAAGCCGATGGAGTTGGGGGTGCTGGAAACCGTGGTCTTCACGGCGCCGTTGGAGGGCTGCAGGATGGCGGTGTTGGTAATCAGCGATTCGCCCATGACCATTTCCTCGAAGGCGGCTCTGGTGCCGGAGCCCTCTTCCCGGGCGACCACGATGATGTCCTCGCTGGGGCCGCCGACCTGATTCCAACTGGTAATCTCTCCGGCGAATATCTGTCTAATCTCGTCCTTGGTGAGGCCGCTAACCGGGCTACCCGGGTCGGTGACGATGGCGATACCGTCGCGGCAGAGGAGGTGGGTCACCAGGGATGGCTCGTCGGGTTTAAGTTCTCTGGAGGCGGCGCCGATATCGACCGTGCCGTCGTTGGCCGACTTAACGCCGACGGAGGAGCCGCCGCCCTGTATGGTGATGTCGACATCAGGATACGTGATAAAGGCATTGGCGAGCTTCTCCGCCAGGGGTTGGACGGTGGTCGAGCCGGCCTCGGTAATCGACAACGAGAGCCCGGTAGGCGTGCTGGGTTCGCTGGGCGTGATGGGTTCGGTAGGGGTGGTAGGTGAGGTGGGGGTAGTCGGGACCGTGGGGGTGGTGGGTTCGTGGGGGGTGCTGGTGCAGCTTGCCAGGATTAAGACCCCGGCGACGGCAACCGCCGTCAGTAACTTAACTATCTTTTTCATTCGTTTCCTCCTTTTCGTTTATTAGGCAGGGTCGCAACCCAGTTTCCGACTCGCTGATATCATGTTAACAGTCATATGTCAGGGCGTATTTAATATTGTGTTAAATCTTTGTTAAACTCTCTTCCCGGCTTGAGACCAATTCCGGGACGTTGAGCGGAGTGGAGGCCGACCCAGCAGGCTCTTAGCAGTCCGCAGGCTACGGGAATAATCTATAGCCCACTCCCCAGACGGTAACTAACCTCTTAGGTTTAGCGGGGTCGGCTTCGATTTTTTTCCTCAGCCCCAGGATAAGGGTGTCCACCGTCCGCGTGCCGCCGGTATAGTCGTAGCCCCAGACCTTATCCAGTATCTGGTCTCTGGTAAGCACCCGCCCCCGGTTACTGATGAAGAGATGAAGCAGGTCGAACTCCTTGGGGGTCAGTTTCAGGGTTACCCCGTCGAGGGTGACGGTATGTTTCCGGACGTCAATCTGAAGGTCGCCGGCGGCGGTGCCCTCTTCCGGCGGCTCGGACTGTTTGGGAGCGACGTTTCTGGAGCGTCTTAAAAGGGACTTGATACGCACCTGTAGCTCCCTTAGGCTGAACGGCTTGGTGATATAGTCGTCGGCCCCCAACTCCAGCCCGACTACTTTATCAATTTCCTCGGCCTTGGCGGTGAGCATTATGATGGGCACGTTCAGGTTCTTACGCAGGATGCGGCAGACCTCGAAGCCGCTAATCTCCGGCAGCATGATGTCCAGGATGATGAGGTCGGGCTTCTCCTGGTGGGCTACCTCCAGCGCCTGGGCGCCGGTAGTGCTGCTGAGGCATTGATAGCCGTCCTTCTCGAGGTTAAAACGCAGGATTTCGAGCAGGCTTTCGTCATCGTCGACCAGGAGTATCTTAGCTTTCGCTTCGCTCATGATGTAAACCGAAGAGCTTTTCAGCGGCTGAACTGCCTTGAGACTCCGTAAACAGTGAGAAGGAAGAGAGCCTTTCTTGTTCCACCGCCGTATCCATCTTTTATTGTAGATGGTTAGTTTTAGGGAGATGTTAAGTGGATGTTAATTCTTGGTTAAATCACCCGGTGACGCGCGGCTCTCCGATGGTACTAGCCGCGCTCACTGGATTTTAGAAATCAGTTCCAGCCGGCGTAGGAACGTCCCCAGACCGAAATAGCCCAGGTAGGCAATCGCGGTGGCCTTAATCGTCAGGGAAGCGGGAGACAGTAAAGACATAGGGTAACGGACGCCAGGGGTTTGCCCCGGAGAAGCCGGCGGTTCATGTGATGTGGAAAGACCGGGCGGTGTCACTCCGTGGGCTTATCCCTGCTTACCTTATGGCTGGCTAATCCGCTCGACCTTGAGCATGTTGGTCGAGCCGGCCACCCCGATGGGGACACCTCCGGTAATCACTATCAGGTTGCCCGGTTTGGCCAGCCCCAGCTTCTTAACGAGGCGGCTGCCCGCGGCAAAGAGCTCGTCTAGTGATGATACGGCGCCTATCTGGAAGGGATATACCCCCCAGTGGAGCAGCAGCCGGCGGGATATAATATCGTCGGGTGTTATGGCCACTACCGGTACCCGGGGGCGGTACTTGGCCACCCGCCGCGCCGTGCTGCCCGATTGGGTAAAGGCGACGATGGCGACCGCCCCGAGGCTGGCCGCCGTGTGGCAGGCGCTGTAGCTTACCAGCTCGTCCGTCTTGCACTCAATCCAGACGCTCTTCTCGGTAATCAGGCGCTCGTAGGGGAGCCGCTTCTCGGTTACCACGGCGATTTTAGCCATGGTCCTGAGCGCCGCCAGCGGGTATTTCCCTACGGATGTCTCCGCGGAGAGCATGGTAGCGTCGGTGCCGTCGAAGATGGCGTTGGCGACGTCGGTGACCTCGGCCCGCGTCGGGCGGGCGGCACTTATCATCGACTCGAGCATCTGGGTGGCCGTTATCACCGGCTTACCGACGCGGTTACACTTCTGGATGATTTCCTTCTGTATTAGGGGCACTCTCTCCAGGGGCGTGTCCACGCCCAGGTCGCCCCGCGCCACCATGATGCCGTCGCTGGCGGCCAGAATATCGTCGAAATTCCTTACCGCTTGGCCCCGCTCAATCTTGGAGATGATGGGGATATCGGCATTGTGCTCACCAAGCACAGCCTTGACGGCGGCTATATCTTCGGCGCTGCTCACGAAGGAGACGGCCAGGTAATCGGGCTGTTGCTCGACGGCGAAGGCGATATGTTCCCGTATGGTATCGCTGATGAAGGGGCCCGAGGTGCGCATTCCGGGCACCACCAGCCCGCGCCGCTCGGTGAGGACACCGCCCACGGTTACTCGGCATTTTACCTCATCGCCGCTTTTCCCGAGCACCCTGAGCTGCATGGCCCCGTCGTCCAGAAGCACGGTATCGCCGGTTTTCACGTCCTGAGGCAGGTTGGCGATGTTGACCGGCACCAGCGAGGCATCCCCCTCGATGTCTCTCGTGGTTAGCGTTACCAGAGCACCCTTTTTCAGGGTGGCCTGGCCGTCTTTGAGCCGTCCGGTGCGGTATTTCGGGCCTGGCAAATCCACCAGAATCGCCGCCGGCATACTCAGCCGCTGGCTCAGTCTTCTTACGGTGCGGATATACTGGGCGTGGACAGCGTGCGACCCGTGTGTCAGGTTGAGCCGGGCGACATTCATGCCACTCCGGATAAGGCGCTCGATGACCGAGGCCGTGCCGGTCGCCGGGCCGATGGTACAGACTATCTTGGTTCGCCTCTTGAAGTAACCGGCCTGCTTCATGTAGAGTTCTGCCTCGCTGCCGTTAGTGCATTATGTAGATTGGATACGTGCCTAAGGGGCATCGACCTCTGTCGTTGGGTGCCGATGAGCCACCTATAGTTTCAGACGCCTTATTATCATAATTTACCGGCAAATGCTGTGGCGTGTCAAACGACATGTTGACAAAATGTTGACTTAGGTATTAGTAATTTTACAGCCAGGGCAGGTCTAATAGCTGGGAAAGTCTCCTAGTAATTGGCGCTAAGATGAGGACAGGCCACCGAGTCACAGTGAAGGGCGGGTCGGTTGCTCCGTAGATATCTAACCCCCTTGTGCTATCAGTTACACAAAATAGGCTAATGTGTAATTATTCTTCGATTTAGTCTTGGCACTGACACGACCATAGGCAAGACCACACAAGAGGATGGCATGGTTAAAAACTTCTTGAGAGTCAGCTTAAGACATCAGCGTAAACCTTAGTGGCAAACCCCCCGATCTTAAGCCTACCAGTACTATCTATATAGATTACTTCGAAACAAGCGCGAGCATCCTAAATAGAGTCGCCACTTTTGCACCCCTTGAATATGCTACATAATCTCATTAATGGCTCTAATCAGGTCCTCCTCATCGGGCATATAGAATTTCTCTAGAACGGGGCTGAAGGGAACCGGCGTATCCGGGGCACAGACCCTTTTGATTGGTTTTTTGAGGGAGTCAAAGGCTTCGTCCGCGGCTATAGCCGCAATCTCCGCGGCGGCACTGCCGGTCACAGGCTCCTCGTCCATGATTACCAGCCGGCCCGTTTTCCTCACCGAATCCAGAATAGTCCGCCTGTCCAGAGGTACTAGAGTTCTGGGGTCAACAACCTCGACACTGATGCCCTTTTCCTGGAGTTTTTCGGCCGCAGCCAGCGCCCGGTTAACCATAAGCGATATAGCCACGACGGTAACATCGCTACCGACCCTTTTAACGTCTGCCTTCCCCAGCGGTACGGTATAATCTCCTTCCGGTATCTTGCCCTTCATGCCGCCGAGCATTAGTGCTTTGTGGTAGAAAAACAGTACCGGGTTATCATCCCTGATTGCTGATTTAAGCAGGCCTTTGACATCGTATGGAGTCGAAGGTGATACAATTTTGATCCCAGGTATACACATATAGAACCCCTCAAGGCTCTTGGAATGCTGGGCACCACCGGATATTCCAGCACCGCTGGCACAGGTTATGGTTAGTGGCAATTTTGCCTTTCCGCCGAACATGTACCGCATTTTGAGCTGATTTATGAATTCGTCTCCGGCGACACCGGTAAAGTCGGCGAAGAACATATAGGCAACCGGCCTCATTCCGGTAGCGGCAGCACCGATACACCCTCCTAAGATGGCCGTCTCCGAAATCGGGGTGTGTCTTATCCTTTCGACACCGTATTTAGCCTGCAGACCTTTAACATCACCCAGAGACCCTCCCCAGGCTTCGCCTATATCTTCACCCATGATAAACACATTGGGGTCTCTGGCTAATTCTTCATCGTAGGCTTCGATGATGGCTTGCAGATAGGTTATCTCCTTCACGGAACCTGAGTCGGTACTCTCGCCTTCACTACTTCTTACCGTCTCAATATAGACATCGTCTAACGTCTCTTGGGGGGCCGGAAACGGGCTTTCCTCGGCGAATTTGACGGCTTCCTCTATTTCATTATCTATCTCCTGCTCGACCTTATCGGCTTCCTGTTCCGTGGCGGTTCCCATTTCAACCAGCTTCTTTCTGAATCTGGTAATGGGGTCCTTCTCCTTCTTCCACCCCTCGACCTCTGCGGTAGGTTGGTAGTTACACGGATCTCCTTCAAAATGACCGTAACGCCGGTACGTTTTACACTCGACGAGTGTCGGACCTTCTCCCTTTCTAGCCCTGGCCACCGCCTCGCTCACCGCCTCATATACCGCCAGTACATCATTGCCATCGACGGTTACCCCCGGGATACCATAGGCAGTAGCCCGGTCGGCGACATTAGCCAGTTTACAGACATCCGAAAAAGGGGTGCACTCGGCGTACAGATTGTTCTCGATGACATAGACTACGGGTAGATTCCAGACCGCAGCCAGGTTTACTCCCTCATGGAATCTAGATGTATTGGTAGCGCCGTCTCCCAGAAAGCAGACGGCCACCTGCTTGGTCTTTCTCATCTTCGAGGAAAGGGCCGCGCCGCCGGCAATAGGTATTCCGGCACCTACGATACCGTTAGCGCCTAATATTCCCAGCTCCACGTCAGCGATGTGCATGGAGCCTCCCTTACCCTTGTTGTAACCGGTTTTCTTGCCGAATAGCTCGGCCATCATTCTGTCTGTCTTACCACCCTTGGCAATCAAATGCCCGTGCCCGCGGTGAGTGCTCGTTATATAGTCTTCAGGTCTCAGGCTGGCACAGGCGCCCACAGCCGTTGCTTCTTCACCAGCATACAGGTGGACGAAACCAGGTATCTTTCCAGACGCAAACTCCCTGCGAACCCTATCTTCAAACCTTCTAATCCGCACCATCCTGCGGTACATATCAATTAGCTTTTCTTTCTCGATTGCCATAATAGCTCCTGCCTTTTGCTTTTATTTAATGGTAAAACGATCTTAGATCACCGGCCCGATAGTAAAGAT
>JAFGFP010000004.1 GCA_016931015.1 Dehalococcoidales bacterium | reverse complement strand
ATCTGCACCTTTCTCTGCCCCACCTGCTACTGCTTCGATATCAGCGACGAGCTGGTGAAAAAACAGGGGGCACGGTTCCGGAGCTGGGATAGCTGCGCCTTCCCTCTCTATACCCGGATGCCCGTGGAGAACCCGCGCCGGGAGAAGTGGCGGCGCCTGAGGCAGAAGGTGTGCCACAAGTATCAGTTTTACCCCGATAGCTTCGAGGTTATCGCCTGCACCGGCTGCGGCCGCTGTATCCGCCTCTGCCCCGTGAACTGGGATATTACCCGGCTGCTAGCCGACCTGCCGGCTCCGGAACAGCCCGGAGGGGGGATTTAAGATGCCCCCTAGCGACATCAACAACCGGCCGAAGTTTCTCCGGGAGGGAAACGTCTACCTGCCGCACCCGGCGGTTATCGAGAAGATAGTTACCGAGACTGCGGACACCAAGACCTTTCACTTTAACTTCCGGGACGAAAAGCTCCGCGCGGAGTTTACCTTCCGGTCGGGGCAGTTCTGTCTCCTCTCCGTACTCGGCATCGGCGAGGCCGCCTTCTGCATCTCCTCCAGCCCCACCCGGCGCGACCACCTTGAGTGTAGCGTCCGGGAGGTGGGGAAACTGACCCGGGCCCTGCACCGCCTCGGGGTGGGTAGCGAGATAGGCTTCCGAGGGCCCTACGGTAACTCCTTCCCCTTGGACTTCCTTAAAGGAAAGGGCCTGGTTTTCGTGGGGGGTGGCATTGGCCTGGCGCCGCTTCGCTCTCTCATCTGGAACGTCCTCGATAACCGGCAGGATTACGGTAATATAGATATTATCTATGGGGCGCGCACCCCGGCCGATCTCTGCTTCCGTTACGACCTTGAGGCGTGGCAGCAGAATGAGACGGTAAACATGATAACCACCGTGGACAAAGGGGATGATGAGTGGCCGGGCCGGGTGGGTCTGGTGCCAATGGTGCTGAAGGCGGTAGCCCCGTCGCCGGAGAACTCGGTGGCTATCGTGTGCGGACCGCCGGTTATGATACGCTTTACCTTCCCCGCGCTGGAGAAGCTGGGCTTCAGCCCGGAGCAGATACTGACCACGCTGGAAAAGAGGATGAAGTGCGGTATCGGGAAGTGCGGGCGGTGTAACATCGGCAATATCTACGTCTGCCGCGACGGGCCGGTCTTTAGCTACGCCGAGATAGCTAATTTCGCTTCCAGCGAGTATTAAGCCAGCATCCCTTCCATCTGGGCCACGATTTGCTCGTTGGTAGCCTGACTCAAGCTGATAGCGTCGCTGGGACAGCCGCCCACGCAGGCCCCACACCCCTTACACAGCGCCTCGTTGACCCGGCACACCAGCTTCTCATCATCGAAGCTGATGGCGGTGTAGGGGCAGAGAGGAACGCAGAGCCGGCAGCCGGAGCAGACTGCTTCATCGACGACGGCGGTGGCCGCCTCAATCTCCACCTCGCCCCGGCTGATGAGGGCCAGCACCCGGGCAGCGGCGGCGGAAGCCTGGGCCACGGTATCGGGGACGTCCTTGGGCCCCTGGGCGCAGCCGACCACGAAGACGCCGTCGGTGGTGGTGGCCACCGGATCGAGCTTGGGGTGCTTCTCCAGGAAGAAGCCGTCGGCGCTGCGGCTGATGTTGAATAGTCTGGCTACGGCCCCCGCATCCGGCGGCGGCTCGAGGGCCACGCAGAGGATAACCATGTCCACCGGCACCCTGGTGAGCGCCCCGAGCAGGGTATCCTCGGCGACCACAACCAGCTTCCCTTTTTCCTCATCGCTCAGCGCTTGGTCGCTAACCTCACCGACCTTACCCCGGATGAAGATAACCCCCTCCCCGGAGATACGCTCGTAGAACTCCTCGTAGCCCTTGCCGAAGCAGCGCATGTCGATGTAGTAGTTATATACCTCGGCACCGGTCTTTTCCTTTATCAGGTGGGCATACTTCAGGGCATACATACAGCACACCCGGGAGCAATACTCGTGGTAGTTCTTGTCCCGGCTGCCCACACAGTGGATGATGGCCACGCTCCGTGGGGCGGTACCGTCTTTAAGGACAATCTCTCCATCGGTGGGCCCGGCGGCACTCACCAGCCGCTCGAACTCAAGGCTGGTGATAACGTTGTTAAGCCGCCCGTAGCCGTATTGGGTAATCGGGGTGGGGTCGAAAACCCCGAAGCCGGTGGCTAATATTATCGAGCCGACCTCTATCTCGAGTATCTCATCTTCCTGGACAAAGTTAATCGCCTCCCTCTCGCAGACCTGCTCGCAGAGACGGCACTTACCCTTTAAGAAATAGGTGCAGTGCCCGGCGTCGATAACCGGGACATTGGGCACCGCCTGAGCGAACGGGGTGTAGATGGCCTTCCGCTTACCCAGACCGGCATCGAACTCGCCATCGGTCTCTACGGGACACTTCTCCTGGCACAGGCCGCAGCCGTTACATTTCTCGGCGTCGACGTAGCGCGCCTTCTTCCTGATTTTGACCTTAAAGCTCCCGATGTAGCCGGAGACCTCCTCGACCCGGCTGTAACTCAGTAGCTCGATATTGGGGTGTGAGCCTATCTGGGTCATCTTCGGGGTCAGGATGCAGGACGAGCAGTCCAGGGTGGGGAAGGTCTTATCGAGCTGAATCATGTGCCCGCCGATGCTGGGCTCTTTCTCCACCAGGTAGACCTTAT
>JAFGFP010000034.1 GCA_016931015.1 Dehalococcoidales bacterium | reverse complement strand
TTAAGGTTCCGGTGGGCACGATGGTTCTCCCTAAGAATCAGGTGGCCGGGGAGGACCTTGTCGCTGACCTTACCGAGCCCGGGCAGCAGGTAGTGGTGGCCCGGGGTGGTAAGGGGGGTCTCGGCAACGTGCACTTCTCCTCATCGACGAACCAGACGCCGCAGCTTGCCCAGCAGGGAGAGGCTGGCGAGGAAGGCGCGCTGATACTGGAGCTAAAGCTGATTGCCGATATCGGCATTATCGGTTACCCTAATGTCGGTAAGTCCACCCTGCTTACGGCGATTTCGGCGGCCCGTCCCAAGGTGGCCAGCTACCCCTTCACCACCCTGGAGCCGGTGCTGGGGGTGGCTGAGGTTGCGGGGCGGAGTATCGTTCTGGCTGAGATTCCGGGACTGATTGACGGTGCCCATCTGGGAAAGGGGCTGGGCCATGACTTTTTACGCCACATTACCCGCACCAGGGCGCTCGTGCAGCTAATTGACGGTAGCTCGGCGTCCCCGGTGGAGGACATGATACGGGTGAATACCGAACTGGGGCTCTTTGATTCGGCGCTGAGCGGTAAGCCGCAGCTGGTGGCGGTGAGTAAGCTCGACCTGCCCCAGGTGCGTGCCCGGCTTGCGGAGATTAAAGCGGCCTTCGCCGGTGTCGGTCTTAGCCCAATATTTATCTCGGCGCTCACCGGAGAGGGCGTCCCGGAGCTTATGGCGGCGGCCTTTAAGACGCTGGAGCAGGCCGCGGTCGCTAGAGCCGCCGAGAGCAGAGTCAGAAAGAAGGTCTTTCATCCCCAGCCGCACGAGAGGGGGGTCAGGGTGGAGAGGGACGGCGATGTCTTTGTCATCACGGCGCCGGAGCTGGAGCGTATCGTGGCCCGGGTGGATATCACCCGCCCCGCGGTCTACGCTCAGGTAAAGCGGGAGCTCGACCGGCTCGGGGTCAGTCAGGCGCTGAGGCGGGCGGGAGCCAAGCCCGGCGACAGGGTGCGGTGCGGTAAGTTCGAGTGGGCGTGGTATTAGGCTGGGAAAGGTTTGGTTATTATGAAAAGCGGAGTCCTGGGGGGTACCTTCGACCCCATCCATAACGGGCACCTGGCGGTCGCCGAGAAGGTGAGACGGCGTCTGAACCTAGACGAGGTTATCTTCGTGCCGACGGGCCGGCCCTGGCTTCGTGGGGACTCTCCTCTCTCGGCGGCGGCGCACCGCGTCCGGATGGTGCAACTAGCGCTAGCCGATAAACCCTGCTGCAGGCTTTCCCTGATGGAGATAGAGCGGGTTGGCCCCTCGTATACCATCGATACCATTAACCAGCTTAAGGCTGAGCTCGGCCCGGAGGTAGCGCTTTATTTCATTCTGGGCTGGGACAACCTAGCTAAGCTCCCCCGGTGGCATGAGCCGCGCGAGCTGGTTAGGGCGTGCTCCCTGGTGGCTGTCCCCAGACCGGGCTATGATAAACCCGACCTCGAGCCGCTTGAGGCCCGGCTGCCGGGGCTAGCCGGGAGCCTTATCCTGCTCGATGCCCCCCGGGTGGATGTCAGCGCCTCTCTGGTCAGGGAGCGGGTCGGCCGGGGGCTTTCCGTCAGCGAGCTTGTCCCCGGGCCGGTGGCCGATTATATCCGGGAGCAGGGGCTTTACGCCGCGGAAAACAGGGTCTCGCGGGCCTGAGATAGGAGGTTACTTATGGCAACACGACCAACCCTGGAGCTGGGACGGGATACCGGGGAGAGCCGCCGGATTCGGGAGCTGGCCCACGAGGTCGGGGCCTTCCTCACCGGTGAGTTCACCCTCACCTCGGGGAAAAAGAGTAGTTACTATATCGACGGGAAGCGGATAACCCTCTCGCCGGAGGGCGCTTACCTGGTCGGTAGAGCGATATTTAACGAGCTTAGCGGGAGTGGGGTGGAGGCGGTCGGCGGGGTGGCTACCGGCGCTTACCCCATGGTGACCGCAGTGGCTATGGTCAGCCACCTCGAGGGGGAGCCGGTGCCCATCTTCATCGTTCGGGAGGTGGTTAAGGAGCACGGCACCATGAGGCGGGTCGAGGGAAACCTGAAGGAAGGCGCTCGGGTAGCCATTCTGGAAGACGTGCTCACCACCGGTGGTTCGGTGGCTAAGGCTATCGAGGCCGTGGAGGCGATGGGCTGCCGGGTGGCTAGGGTTATCGCTCTGGTCGACCGTGACGAGGGCGGTAGCGACCGGCTAAAGAAGGCGGGCTACGACTTTACGGCTCTCCTGCGGGTAGCCCACTAGATATCAAGATTCTTCACGCTCTTGGCGTGGGCCTGAATAAAGGCCTTACGGGGCGGGACTTCCCCGCCCATGAGGATGTGGAAGGTGTTATCCGCCTTGGCGGCATCTTCCAGCTCTACCGAGAGCAGGGTGCGGGTGGTGGGGTTCATGGTGGTCTCCCAGAGCTGCTCGGCGCTCATCTCGCCGAGACCCTTATAGCGCTGCACCTCTACCTTTCTGGCCCCCTTTAGCTCCGCCAGAAACTCGTCTTTTTCCGGGTCTGAGTAGGCCCAGTGTTCGACCTTGCTGCTCTTTACCCGGTAGAGCGGCGGCTGGGCGATGAACAGGTGCTCCTGGTTAATCAGCTCCACCATGTGGCGGAAGAAGAAGGTGAGGAGCAGGGTGCGGATGTGGGAGCCGTCGACGTCGGCGTCGGTCATCAGGATAACCCGGTGGTAGCGCAGCCTGGCCGGGTCGAAATCTTCGTCGATGCCGGTGCCCAGGGCGGTGATAATAGCCCGGATTTCCTCGTGGGCCAGCATCTTGTCCGGGGGCGCCTTCTCCACGTTGAGAATCTTACCGCGCAGGGGCAGGATGGCCTGAAAGCGGCGGTTGCGCCCTTCCTTGGCGGAGCCCCCGGCCGAGGGCCCCTCCACCAGGTACAGCTCGCAGAGGGAAGGGTCTTTCTCGGAGCAGTCGGCCAGCTTTCCGGGCAGGGTGCCGGTGTCGAGGCTGCTCTTACGGATGATAAGGTCGCGGGCCTTGCGAGCGGCCTCTCTGGCCTTGGCGGCGGTGAGACATTTATCGAGAATCCTCTTGGCTTCGTTAGGATGCTCTTCGAGGAAGAGGGCCAGTCCGTCGCTTACCGCGCTCTCCACCAGACTCTTGACCTCGGCGTTACCCAGCTTGGCCTTGGTCTGGCCTTCGAACTGCGGCTCGGCGAGCTTAACGCTGACCACCGCCGTCAGCCCCTCTCTCACGTCGTCGCCGGAGAGATTGGGCTCGTCTTCCTTGATGAGCTTGTTCTTGCGGGCGTAGTCGTTAAGCACCCGGGTCAGGGCGGAGCGGAAGCCGGTAAGGTGGCTCCCGCCGTCGGCGGTGTTAACGCAGTTGGCGAAGCTGAAGATGGTCTCCGTAAAGCCGTCGTTATACTGCAGGGCGCTCTCGATGATGGTGCTGTCCAGGGTTCGGGAGATATAGATGGGCTGGCGGTGGCGGACCTCCCGGTTCCGGTTGAGGTGCCGCACCAGACTGGTGATGCCGCCCTCGAAGTAGAAGGTCTTCTGGCGGTCTTTTCTCTCGTCGCGGAGGCAGATTTCCAGCCCCTTATTGAGGTAGGCTACCTCTCTCAGGCGCTCGCATAAGACGTCGAAGTTATAGCTTACTCCGTCGAATATCTCACTGTCGGCAAGGAAGGTTGTCGTGGTGCCGGTACCGTCGGCCTCGCTGGCCTCACCGACCTCGGTCACCTTACCCTGGGGGATACCGCACTCATAAGACTGCTCGTAGAGCCGGCCGTCGCGCCTGACGTTAATCTTGAGCCAGGTGGAGAGGGCGTTAACTACCGAGGCGCCGACTCCGTGCAGACCGCCGGATACCTGGTATATCTTGCCGCCGAACTTGGCGCCGGCGTGCAG
>JAFGFP010000033.1 GCA_016931015.1 Dehalococcoidales bacterium | reverse complement strand
GCGTAGTCGGCGGCGAAACGCTTTAAGTCCCGTATCGCCAGCGGCTCGTCAATCTGAGCCCGGTTGCACTTGGCTTCGCAGGGGTGATGGCACACCCGACCGCAGACCAGCGGCAGGGGATTACGCTGTTTGATTAGGAAGTAGGCCTCGGCGAACTTGCCGTTTTTAATCAGGGTGATGTAGCCGGGGATATCCAGCTCTACGGGGCAGGTATGCTGGCACGGGGTGCGGAACAGTCCATGGCAAACGGAGGCCGGGCACTTTTTATCTATAATATGGGCTTCGTACTCCTCGCGGAAGTGTCTTATGGTCGATAGCACGGGGTTGGGGCTGGTCTGGCCCAGGCCGCACAGGGAGGTCGAGGCGACCATCTCGGCCAGCTCCGAGAGGGTATCCAGGTCGGCCATAGTAGCTTCCCCGGAGCTTATCTTGTTTAGAATCTGCAGCATCTCGGGAATGCCGGCCCGGCAGGGGGTGCACTTACCGCAGGACTCGTCCCTGGTGAACTGGAGGAAGAACTTGGCCACGTCCACCATGCAGCTGTCCTCGTCCATGACTACCACCCCGCCCGAGCCCATAATCGCCCCCAGGGCGGTCACCGACTCATAATCGATGGGCGTGTTGAGATAGCCTATCGGGATGACCCCGCCCGAGGGCCCGCCCAGCTGGACGGCCTTAAACTTCCTGCCGTTGGGGATGCCTTCGCCGATGTCGAAGATGAGCTCGCCCAGCGGCGTCCCCAGGGGTACCTCGACCAGTCCGGTGTTATTTACGTTCCCCACCAGACTGAAGGTCTTGGTTCCCCGGCTCTTTTCGCTGCCCACGTTGCCAAACCAGTCGGCGCCGTTCAGGATAATCTGGGGCGTAATCGACCAGGTCTCGACGTTATTAATCGTGGTCGGTTTGCCGAAGAGACCGCCGCCGACGTTGGCCGGGAAAGGCGGTCGTTGCCGGGGGTTGCCTCTCTTCCCCTCGATGGAGCGCAATAGAGCCGTTTCCTCGCCGCAGACGAAGGCCCCGGCTCCGGGGAAGATGTCGATGGAGAACTCGAAGTCGGTGCCTAAGATATTCCTACCCAGCAGCCCATATTCATGGGCCTGAGCGATGGCGTGGCTTAAGGTCTCGATAGCCAGGGGGTATTCGGCGCGGACGTAGGCGTATCCCTGACGCACGTTCCCGATGGCGTAGGCCCCGATGGTCATCCCCTCGACTATGGAGTGGGGGTTACCTTCGAGGACGGAGCGGTTCATGTAGGCGCCGGGGTCGCCCTCGTCGCCGTTACAGACTACGAATTTCTCGTCGGACTGGGCGCTGCGGACAAAGCCCCACTTGGTGGCGGTGGGAAAACCGGCGCCGCCCCGCCCCCTCAGCCCGGCCTTCTTAATCTCCTCGACGACCTCATCGGGGCTCATCTGCCCCAGGGCCTTAGCCAGCGCTTGATAGCCGCCGCGCCCGATGTACTCCTCGATGCTCCAGGGGTCGATGAAGCCGTTATTATGCAGCACCCGTCTTTCCTGGTGCCGGTAGAAGGTAATCTCGCTATAGGTGGGCATCGGCTGGCCGCTGACCGGGTCGTGGTAAACCAGCCTCTCCACTATCTCTCCCTTCAGGATGTGCCGCGCTACGATTTCGGCGACGTCCTCGGCTTGGACCCTGGTGTAGAGGATGTCCCCGGGATTGATGAGGACGATAGGGCCCATCTCGCAGAGGCCGTGACAGCCGGTGCCGATAATCTCGACCTTATCCCCCAGGCCGTGGGCTTTGATAGCCTCTTCGAAGGCCAGGCTCACCTTCTCCGAGCCGGAGCCGGCGCAGCCGCTGCCGCGGCAGACCCGGACGCAGGTCTCCGGGGCGCTTTTGAGCCGGGAGAGGTCTTTATCCTCACGCCCCCGGAAACGCGGGGCGACTTTTGCCTGCAGGCTCCGTAGCTCCTCCAGTGATGAGATTCGTGCCATTATTCTATCTCCTATTTATATGAATCGAGGATGTCGTTTAGCTTGCTCGCTTTTACCTTACCGTGGACATCGCTACCGACGGCCATGACCGGAGACAGGCCGCAGCAGCCCAGACAGCGCACCGTCTCCAGAGAGAACCGGCCGTCGGCCGTAATTCCCTCCGGCTCCAGGTTCCACTCCTTCTTCAAGGTGTCCAGGATTCGCTGTCCTCCCTTGACATAACAGCTGGTACCCATGCAGACCTGAATGACGTGTCGGCCCTTGGGCACGGTAGAGAAGAAGTGATAAAAGCTGATGATGCCGTACACCTCGCTTAAGGGGACCTTTAAGTCACGCGAGATAGTCTTTATCACCGGCGCCGGCAGGTAGCCGATTAGCCCTTGGGCCTGTTGGAGCACCCGGATAAGAGCCCCCGCCTCCCCCCTGGTATCGTCAATTACCCCTTGGATTTCACGGAAAATTTTACCGGCATAGGCGGTGCTTTTAGTTTCCTCCGGGGCTAGCTCGCTGCTAACTGCTGTCATGTCATACCTCCTGCCGTGATGAAATGCGCTAATGGTAATTAAATTATACACAATAGCATATAATTATACACAAAAGCGTAGCGCAGGGAGGGCAGGCATCACTGCCTTCGAGACTGGCCCTCCCTGCGATTTGGGGGGCTTTTTGTATCCTGCCATAACTCCCCGAGTCAGGCTTCTAAAATTTATCAGGTTTTTTTCGGTTCCTCTACCGCGGTATCGAACCCCTTGCCGTAAAGCTTTATCGCCACCGGCTCACCCTGGCCCCACCGCTTGTAGACCCGGCAGTTCTGGCATATCTCGGTGCCGTCGCCCCTCTTTCCGTAGTCGTGGAGCTTGCTGTAGGTACCCTCAATCTGCCAGCAGGGCAGGGTGCGGTAGAGGAATGCCGGGCATTCGTTCCTTACCGCCTCGGGGCAGCGGAACATCTCCCAGCAGGGGGTCTTTCCTTCCCAGAAGCCCAAGACCGGCTCCGTGAGGAGCTTCCCCTTGGCCTGGCTGATAACCCGTTCTATCTCGGCGAAATCTTCTACCGTGGTGGCGTCCCTCAGGATTTCTTCTACCTGCGCCACCACCTTGGTTTTGGCTGCCCCGGTCCGCCCCTCAAGATTACGGGCACAGGCGGGAGTCTGGGCTCCTTGTAGCTTGGGCAGCACCTCAACCTCGTCATACTGGAAGCCGTAAATCTTGCCTTTGCGCTCGCCGGAGAGCATCTTGACCCAGACCGGATAGGCGGTGTACCTTTCGGAGTCCTGGGTCTGCAGCTCCACCAACTCGGCATCCTCCCCGACTACCTCCGGGATGGGAACGCACTGCTTAATCTTGACCAGGGCGCCGGTCTTGGCTTTCCTGGAGCCCTCTCCCAGGTTATGCGAGATAAGGCTCTCGATGGCCGTAATGTCCTCCAGGTTGGTGGCACCTTTTAGAATCTCCTCCACCTGCTCCACCAGCGTCCTGCCGGCGGTCTTCCCCGGGACGGCCTCGGCCGGGGCGCCCACCTCGTCGCGCTGGAAGCCGTAAATCTTACCTTTACGCTGACCGGAGAGCATCCTGACCCAGACCGGATAGACGGCGTATTCGTCGAATTCCTGTATTTGCAGAGCCATTATCTCCGCCTTTTCGCCCACTACCTCGGGCATCGGCGGGCATTTCTTGATTTGAACCACGTCACCTACTCTCATGGTGGTTACCTCCTTGGGCGTTGTCAGCGGGTTCTGCTCTATTTTTATCGTTTTCATGGTCTTATCCTCCCTTCTCCCCTCCCGACTATCTTCATTTAACCACGGGGCGGGACTAGTTCCATCCGCCGTAGCGCCTAATTTCTGACTCTGCGTTACCGCAGGTATCCGGCGACCGGCTAGGCAAAAATACCTAGGCATTAGGGAGCAGTAACGGCGGTGGGGTAAGCGCCTTACGAAAAAACCCCGGTCGGGCGGGGGATTAACTGTTTAATTGACATGTTTTACAGCGCGTAATATACTGGTTTCGGGAGTAGCATCAGGGCCTTACGCACTGGTCTATAGTTGATAGGCAGCCTGTAAGCAGGCTCTACTGGCTTGTACGGGTGTAAGTTACCGCGTTTAAGTTAGCAGCCTCGGTAGCCAGTAAAACTGCGTGCCGCAAAGCGGCTCTGAATAGGTGGGGATGGGACCTCTCTTTCCACGGGCGTTCAAGACAGGGTCGGCGATTGCTGGTACTGTAAGGAGTGTTCGGGACATTTCTGGATAGCTTTGCGGTGGGTATTCATTTCTCGTGTGCACTTGGGGGCATAAACTAAGTTTTGTGCGCTCTGCGAAGGAGGCGTCACCCATTTGAGAAAACGCTTCGGAACCTGGTTCAGCTAACCTCGCGCCATCGTAATCAGACGATAAAGGAGGGCATTAGAAGGTCTATGAAACCAGAGAAAGAGAAACTAATAGACATGTACCGGAAAATGGTGCGTATCAGGCTCTTTGAGGAGAGGGTGGTTAAGGAGTTTGCGGCCGGTAAAATACCGGGCTTCGTTCACCTGTACAGCGGTGAGGAGGCGGTGGCGGTGGGGGCCTGTGCCAATCTGACGGACGATGACTACATCACCAGCACTCACCGCGGTCACGGCCACGTGATTGCCAAGGGTGGTAAGACCGACCGGATGATGGCGGAGCTGTTCGGCAAGAAGACCGGCTACAACAAGGGGAAGGGAGGCTCGATGCACATCGCCGAGGTGGATATCGGCATCCTGGGCGCCGATGCCATCGTGGG
>JAFGFP010000032.1 GCA_016931015.1 Dehalococcoidales bacterium | reverse complement strand
TATGGCTGAAGTTACTCTATTTATCGAAGATAGTGCTATCAGGCTGCTGGTGGCCAAGGGGCGGCGGGTTACCCGGTGGGCCAGGATGCCCCTCGAGCCGGGGCTGGTCGGCGACGGCCTGATTATCGACGAGGACCAGGTGGCGGCCAAGATTCGCGAGCTCCTTAAGCTGCAGAAGGTGGGCGAGCGAACGGTGGTCGCTGGTCTCAGTGGCTTTAACTCGGTGTACCGTCTGCTTTCCCTGCCTGAGCTACCCCCGGATATTCTTCCCGAGGCGGTGGAGCAGGAAGCGAGCCGGGTAGTGCCCGTACCCATAGACCAGGTTTACCTGTCCTATCAGACTCTACCCGCTCCGGCCGGGGAGACGCAAATCTTCCTGGCGGCCTTCCCTCGAAACAATACCGACGCCCTGCTCCGGACGCTCCAGAAGGCGGGGCTGAGGGCCGCCGTCATGGATTTGGCCCCGCTGGCGCTGTGCCGCACCGTGATGGATGTGTCCGAGGCCGTGGTCGTCGATGTCCGCTCGTCCAGTCTTGATATTGCGGTCATGGTGGACCGGGTGCCCCAGCTAATTCGCAGCCTCTCCATCCCCGGCGAGGCCCAATCTCTTAAGGAGCGTCTGCCGGCCATTACCGAGGAGGTGGGGCGAACCATTACCTTCTACAATTCAAGCCATCGGGAGAAACCGCTGGCGGAGACGGTGCCCATATTTGTCTCCGGAGACCTGGCGGCGGCCCCGGACACCTGGGAGTCGCTGGGCGGTACGGGAGGCTATCCCGTCTTGGCCCTGCCGTCACCGATGGAGTCGTTTGAGGGCTTCGACGCCAGCCAGTTCACGGTCAATATCGGACTTGCTCTTAAGCAGCTGCCCCTGGAGAAGGAAGCGGCCAATTTCTCCATCGTGAACTTTAATGCCCTGCCCCATGCCGAGAAGCCCAAGAAGAAGATGTCCCCGCTCAGCATTCTCATACCCATCGTTATCGTGCTGGGCATCGGGGCGATTTTCTTCCTGTACAATATGATAAAAAACGACAATGCGCGTAATGAACTGGTGACCTCCCAGCTGGAGCTCGTTCAGCTCCAGATACCCCGGCAGCAGGGGGCCATCAGCGCCTTAAAAGATGAGATTGCTGGTATCGAGCCTCTCATCGCCCCCCTTGAAGCCGAAGCCAGTGCTTTCAATGCCACCTATGACGACATGGCCGAGGGGCGTGACCGGGTCGACCAGGACCTGACTCAAATCGTGCACCTGACACCGGAGGAGGTAGCCTTGATTTACGGTGGTGACACGGTATTCGGCTACACCTCCCCGATATCTGAGGCTACTATCGACCACATCGTCGAGAGAGCCACCGTGGTCGGCGAGAGTCAGGAACTGAGCGCCATCTTCCAGTATGCCAAAGACCTGAGGTCGAGCGGCCGGTTCTCCCGGGTTATTATCCTGTCGATAGAGGCCTATGAAGAGGTTGTTATCCCGGAGGCTGAAGAGGACGAAGAGGAACCGGAAGAGGAGATAATAAAGGGCTATAACTTCCGGTTTGCCCTGATACCATAGTAGAGAGGCGGTGAAGGTTATGGATATTTTTTCATTGCTGCGAAAGGCAGCCTCGAGCGGGGCGTCGGACTTACACCTGGTGGTCGCCAGCCCGCCCCTGTTGCGTGTCAACGGCGCTCTGGAGGCGGTAGACGGCGCTACACCGCTTAACGCCAGCCAGATAAGCCAGTCTTTCCTGCAGATAACCACCCCGGAGCAGCGGGAGAGCTTTCATCATCATCTGGAGCTCGATTTTAACTACACCCTGGAAGGCGTCGGGCATCTGCGCTGCAATGCGGCGCAGCAGCGGGGGGCCATCAGCCTGGCGATACGTCTCCTGCCGGCCGATATCCCAACCATAGACGAGCTGGAGCTGCCCGGGCTTTACAAGGAACTGGCTCTGAACCAGAGGGGTTTGATAGTCGTTACCGGACCGACCGGTAGCGGTAAATCGACCTCTCAGGCGGCCATGATACGGCACCTGAACGAGAACGAGAGCCGCCATATAGTCACCATCGAAGACCCCATCGAGTATGTGCATCCTACCATGAAGTGCGCCATAACCCAGCGGCAGCTGGGCAGTGACACCCTGTCCTTTGCCGAGGCGCTGCGGCGGGTGCTGCGCCAGGACCCGGACGTGATTTTGGTGGGCGAGATGAGAGACCTCGATACCGCGGCGGCGGTGCTCTCCATCGCCGAGACCGGCCACCTGATAATGACCACCGGCCACGCCCCCAGTTCCAGCCAGGCGGTGGAGAGGGTAATCGACCTGTTCCCGCCCCACGAGCGCAGTCTGGCTCAGACGCGGCTGGCTTCCCTGCTGATAGCGGTGCTCTTTCAGACGCTTGTCCCCAGGGCCGATGGCTCGGGGAGGATTGCCGCAGTCGAGATTCTACTGGCTAACCCGGCGGTCAGGAACCTTATTCGCGAGGGGAAAATCTATCAGATACCCAACGTCATCCGGACCCACCGGGCAATCGGCATGATGTGCCTCGATGAGTCCCTGGTTAACCTGTACCGTAAGCAGGTTATCACTCGTGATACCCTGTTTGACTTCTGCGCCGACCGCCAGGAGGTGGAAAAGCTGGTTGGTGGTGGGGTGGGGCCGAAGGACTCCCGGCAGCAATACTTGCCGGCGTCCTGAGAATCATCCCGATGGTTTGCAAAGAGAAGAGGGGTCGAGCGCCCCTCTTTTAGTTTACCCTTCTTACCTAGCCAACTATCCCGCTTAACCTGGAGGGTAGTGTTCCGAGCTATTCAGTAAAGGCTCCGGTCTCTTTCTTGTCCTCATTCGGTGGCGGGAAAGAGAAAAGCTCACCGGCAGACTGGAGGTAAATATCTACCGGTAAGCTTTCCCGGAAAGTAGGCTTCGCTCTTATTAGGTCTCTAGATCAAACTTCCTCTTCTCACTCCCAAACTGGGCTGTTATGATTACGGTGCGGTATATACCGTGACTGCGCCGTACCCGTCAATTGAGTAAGCGCCGTCGACACCATTCAGCCCGTTGAGGATGTAGCTACTCAGATTGTGAGTCCCATCAATTGCAAAATCGTCACTTGCGGTCACGTGGAATGTGTCGGCTGTTACCGTGCTTACCCCGGCATCCACCATCCCGGCAATGACCGCCGTCTGGACGTTGGCCAGCTCGGTGGCCGCTGCCTCCTCCTGCCCCTCGTTCATGAACTTGGCGATATTGGGGATTGCCACCGCGGCCAGCACGCCCAGGATAGCAACCACCACCAGCAACTCAATCAGGGTGAAACCCTTCTGTCCGTAGCGGAAGTGCCGGGCGAACCTCGTCCCTCTGTAGTGAAGCCCTCTCATCATCCTCTTCATCATTGTTACTTACCTCCTTTCCCAGATTTTTTGATGAAGTTTAGGAATTTATTGTCATGTAAGTCTAGTTTAGCACAGCTAAAGTGAGAGTCAATCACACATTAGACATAGCAAGATAGTATGATGAAACACCGCCTGAGCGCTTGGTTTACGCCTGTTACGTTGTGGGGGTGGTGGTTGGGGAGGGATTCAGCCGCCGACGCCATCACCTGTTAGTAGTACGGCCGGCGCCAAAAACGGCTAATAAGTTTCTCGTGGTCGGGGGCCAAAATCAAGGATAGAAAAATAAAGAGGGCGGCTGCTCCCTTAAAGCGCGAATAACCGGAAGGCTTCTCTAGCCGGTGGCGTCCAGCTTCTCGACCTCGAAGACCTTGATGCGCTGCCGTTCCGTGAACTGCCTGGCCTCCCGGCTGAGTCCGGGGGAGGCGATGAACACCTTGTCGTGGATACCGATGTCGTAGGCCTTGTCGTCGAAGTCAAACACCTTGCCCAGCGCTATCGGTTTATCGCCGACTTCTATGCCGATGGCAATCCGGTGCTCGACGATGCCGTCGTCCCTGGTGGCTAAGATGTCGATATCGTGCTCGGCGCCGGACTTGCCGCTGGCGGTGGCGTTCTCGGTTACCTGATAGCCGTTCCGCTTCAGGTACTCTAAGAGGTACTCTTTGGAGCTAAAGGTGAACGGCTCCGGCTCGGCGGCCACCTCCGGCTGTGGGGTGGCCTTGGCCAGGGCTGCCTCCAGGTCGCCGAGTCCGAGCACCTTAATCTTCTGGTGACCGGCGAAGGCCTCGGCCTCCTTCTCCAGCGGAGAGCTGACCAGGAGCACCTTCTCGTGGACGCCGGTGTCGTAGGCTTTGTCGTCGAACTCGAATACGTCGCGCAGGGAGACCTTATCGCCGGCCAGCTTAGTCCCGATGGCAATATCGTGGGTGATGATGCCGTCGTCCTTGATGGCCAGGATGTCGATATTGTGCTCGGCGCCGGAGCGGCCCGTCTTGACGGCGTTCTCGGTAACCTGATAGCCGCGCTTTCTTAAGAATTCGACGAGCTGGGCCTTGGGTTTAAGCTCGAACTCCAGCCAGCCTCTCTTGGCTTCGTTCAGGCGGTAGGAGTAGATGTTTACCTCGTCGATTTTGTCCTCACCGGTAGTCGCGGAGCATTTGAGACAGCGCCACTTTATTACCGGCGTCTGGAAGACGTCGCCACAGACGTAGCACTTACGCATCAGTCCCAGGCTGCGGTAGTCGCTTTCCGGCTTTCTCAGCTCAGCTTTGCATTTGGGACACACCAGTATGCCCTGAGTGGTGAACTCGTCTTCCAGCCCGACATACCCGCAGACGAGGTGTTCCAGAACCCGGCCGCGGGCGATGTCGCCGGAGCCGCATTTGGGGCAGTGGGTGGTCGGCCTCAGGTTGGCCGACTGGCACTGGGGGCAAAGCAGGAAGCGGTCGAAGAACTCTTTCTGTAGAATGCCCTGGCTGGCCAGGGACTCCAGCAGCGGTATGGCCTCCTGTCCCTTGATATCCAGCACCTTTTCGAGTAGGGGATAGGTAAAGCCCATTTCGCTGGTGAAGTCGAAAGTAGGGCTGATATCGTTGACATTACCGGCCAGCATCTCCGCGACCAGTTTGGTGGCTTTCTCGCCGCCGACCAGACTGGGGAGAGCGTCGGCTGACTCCGGGGTTTCGTTGTCTTGTACCATCTGCCACCTCCGCCGATTTGGAGTTTGTGAGCAAAGTATACGGTCTCAGGTGTCAAAAATCAAATCGCCCTCTTGACGGGACCGGTAAAAATCGCCACAATAGAGACTACATGGAAGTTCTCCTGATTGTCGTATTTACCATACTGGGGATGGCTATCGCCAGTTTCTTAAACGTCTGCATCGACCGCTTGCCTCGTAACCAGTCGCTGCTCTTCCCGCCATCCCACTGCCCCGCCTGCGAGCACCGCTTAGCGCCTAAAGACCTGATTCCTGTTTTTAGCTACCTGAGACTGCGCGGGCGCTGCCGCTACTGCCGGGCGCCCATCCCCAGGCGCCTGCTCGGTATGGAGATTGGCATCGGGGCCCTGTTTCCGCTCTTGTACTGGCACTATGACTATCAACTGAGCGCTGAGCTGGGCATCATCGCCTACTACTGCTGCCTCTTCATCGTCATTTTTGCTATCGACTGGGAGCACGGCCTCATCCTCAATAAGATTACCTACCCGGCCATGATTGCCGCCGTGCTCATCAGAGTCTTTCGGCCGGAGAGCGTCGATATTTTTCAGATGGGAAACAGCCTTGTTTCCTTCCCTCCGATCGCTCAAGCAGCTATTGGCGGCGCCGTAGGCTTCGGGATAGCCTTACTGGTGGTAGTCCTCTCCCGGGGTGGCATGGGTTTCGGCGATGTCAAGCTGGCCGCCCTGATGGGGCTGGTTATCGGTTTCCCCTTAATCTTCTTTAGCTTAATCCTGGCGGCCATCCTGGGCGGAATCGTGGCCGTGATTCTGCTCCTGCGTAAGAAAAAGCGGGGCAAAGAGGCGATTCCCTTCGGGCCGGCTCTGGCTGTCGCCGCCATAGTCACCCTGATTTGGCCGAATATCCCCGGCTGGTATCTGGGGCTTTTCTAGGCGTTTTCACGCCGTTTACCTTGCGGCAAGTGCTCTTAAATACTAAAAGCCTTTCTCTGCCCGAAAACCTGCCCTCTGGCTTCCGGGGTTCGCTTTCTGACGAGGACTCTGCTCTCTGGTAAGGTCTTGTTAGGATTGGTGAGGGTATTGACATTTGACAACTAGCGAATTATAGTGTATAAAACTACTACTAAAGAGCTAGCTCCAAAGGAGCAGAGGGCGGGGAATCAGGCAGTTATGGAACGCCGAAGGTCAAGTATTCAGGTAATAGCTGACATATTGCGGCTGGGCGAAGCCGGTAAGACCGAGATAATGTACAGCGCCAATATGAGCTTCTTCCAGCTGCAGAAATATCTTAAGTTCCTGCTTGACTTGAGGCTGGTCGATAGGGTAACGGTCGGTAACCCCACGGTAACCTACCGGGTGACCCGCAAGGGTCTCAGGTTACTCAAGAGTATTGACGCTGTGTTGGAGCTGCTTGAGCTGAGAGAGGAAGACTGAGCCGAAAGAAGGGGTATTTGTATGGCGGATAAAAGGATGCTGATAATACCGGCGGAGCTTGTGAAGAAAATCAACGAGAACCGTGGCGACATGGGCCAGGCGGAGTTCATTGATTTTCTGATTGACAGTCAGCTAAAGGAAAAGGAAGAGAGCAAAGAGACCAAGAAATACATCACCGAGGAGCGCTTCCACGTTCTGGAGCAGGATATCAAGAAGCTTCTCAGGAGCTTTCTCGAGTTTTTCGTGAGCTACGGGCTTGAGCTGGGTAAGCAGTCGCCTCAGTCCGAGTTTGAGGAAATCGCCAGTAAGCTTCAGGGGCTGGAGAAAGAGCTTGACTCCGATGCCGACTCCGACAAGGGCAAAGTCACCATAAAGTGGAAGTAGCCGCTTAGGTCTTCTTTCGGGAAATTAACGACCCCCTCTGATGAGGGGGTTTTTGTTTTGGGGGAGAGTTGCTGGGGACAGAAAAAAGGGGGGGTATTTTTTACTATATTTATCCCAAACATTATCTTTTGAATGTAAGAGATATTACTGGGCATCCAGGCTGAATATTGACTTCTTTGATTTCGTGAATGATTCCCTTGCTAATTGCGAAGTCAGCGTCTTTGGTTTGGGCTTCCCTAAAAAGTTGAGCAACCTCTTTTTCGGAGAGGTTTGTATGTTTGATGATTATTTGTCCTATTATTTTTTGCTCACCCATTATTCTCGCTAGATGCTCTCGCAAAGCTTTCTCTTCGAATCTTTGATTCTGGTTAGTGTTAAATCCGACCCCGTGAAACATAAATGTGGCGGTCGCAGTGGCGTAGCGCTTTTCCCCGGATAGAAATACGGTATTACCAATAGAGTTTACACTCCCAACATTGTGGATAATAAGCTCAAAAGGCATGCCTTTTAGAACATTGTACAGATTTAAACCATTCATTACTGAACCACCAGGTGTTGAAAGTAGGAGGTAAACCTGCTGTACCTTGGAATTCGAACAATTAGCCAGCACACTTATAAGACTCTCTGTGGTGTTCTGGTTAATCTCCGCAGAGAATGATACATACACAAGTGGAGAGTTTTCTGGTATGTCCATAACACCCCTCCCATCTTTAATGCCCCCCGATTATAGCACCGCATAAGCCCCTGTCAAGGGGTATTATGTTTGGTTAGTTCCGGTTAGTTGCGCCTATTTTAATTGCCTCCGGGGTGTAGAACATTGTTCTAGTACTTAATACCTTCCCATTCCTGGGCTTATCCCCGATAGTATTAACTGAGGAAGGTACTATGCTTTACATAATAATTGGAGTCATCGGTTTTACCGTAGTCCACATCTTCGACCTCATTGCCCTGAAGAAGGTGCCCCGCTTGAAGCCGGTTGTCTGGTTTGTCGGTATCGGCCTTCTGATTTACTCCCTGGTAATGATATGCCTGTCTCCGGACAAGCTCGTGATGCCGGACTGGCTGACCGGGGTGGGGTGGGGAGTGTTCGGTTTATCGGTTGCGCTGCTGATACACGCCTTGTTTATCAGCCTGCCCTTCCGTAAAACCTATATTGAAGAGGGTGTCGGCGAGAAGCTGGTGGAAAGCGGGTTCTACGCCCTGGTGCGTCACCCCGGGGTCATCTGGTTCACCCTGTTCATGCTGGCGCTGATTCCGGTGGCCAAAGCCCGGCTGCTTTTGACAGCGGCCCCGATTTTTATCGTCCTTGATATCGTGCTGGTAATTATTCAGGACAAATTTCTCTTCGGCCGTATGTTTCCCAGTTATGGCGACTACCGTCGGGAAACACCGATGTTACTGCCCAACCGGAAGAGCTTCAATGCTTTCCTGCGCTTCTTACGGTTGGCAAGGTCTCAGGAATCATAATTTATGGAGGTTAGACGACGATGGGTAAAGAGGCGGAACTAATTGTCCAGGGTAATAACGAAGAGCTGTGGCAGAGGTGCTGTGGTTTTATCGACCTGAGCCTGGAAGACTTCATGGAAATCCAGGAAAGGCTGCTTCTTGAGCAACTGGAAATGCTCAAGAAGTGTAAGCTGGGCCGGAGCGTCATGCGCGGCGCCCAGCCCGGAAGCATGGCCGAGTTCCGGAGTCAGGTGTCCCTGACCACCTATGCCGATTACGAGCCGTTTCTCCTCACCAAGAACGAGCGTGCCCTGCCGGCGAAGCCGCTTTTCTGGCAGCATACCTCGGGGCGTTCCGGCGAGTACTCCTTCAAATGGGCTCCGGTGACCGCCCGCCAGTACGACGAAATACGCTCTCTGCTCTTCGGCTGCTTGGCCTTCTCCTGCTGTAAAGAGAAGGGGGAAATCGGCTTCAGGTGGCGGGATAGCTTTCTCTACGCCCTCGCCCCACCCCCCTATACCACCGGCGCCCTGATTCATAACGCCCCTCACGAAGTGTTCAACTTCCTACCCCCGATAAAGGCCGCCGAGAACATGTCCTTCGAGGAGAGGGTGCAGCTCGGCTTCGAGCTGGCGGTGACGGAGGGCCTCGACTTATTCTTTGCCATGTCCAGCATCCTGGTAGCCATCGGGGAGCGTTTCAGCCAGCGGAAGGACGCTATTAACATCAGGCCGCTTTTGAAGAGACCCAGGGTTCTCCTCCGGCTGCTAAAAGGTCTCATAAAGAGTAAGCTGGCGCGCCGCGATATTCTGCCCCGCGACATCTGGAACCTCAAAGGGCTGGTCTCCACCGGCTCGGATGGGGCTGCCTTCCGGGAAAGGGTCAAGGATATGTGGGGGCGCTATCCCCTCGACGTCTATGCGGGCACCGAAGGGCTGATTATGGCGACCCAGACCTGGGACTACCAGGGTCTTACCTTTATTCCCCAGGTTAACTTCTTCGAGTTTATCCCGGAGGAGGAGAGCCTGAGGTCGAAGGCTGACCCTGACTATGAGCCGGAGACCCTGCTTATGGACGAGGTCAGGGCCGGGGAGAAGTACGAGCTGGTAATCACCAGCTTCCACGGCATGCCCTTTATCAGGTATCGCCTGGGCGACATGGTCAAGATTACCTCGCTGCGTAACGAGAAGCTCGGCATCGATATCCCGCAGATGGAGTTTTACGGCCGCGTGGATGACATAATTGATGTCGCCGGTTTCACCCGGCTCACCGAAAAGGTCATCTGGCAGGCGATTGAGAACACCAAGATTCCCTACCGGGAGTGGACGCTGCGTAAGGAGCTCAGAGACCGGCCGGTGTTGCACCTCTACCTTGAGCTTAAGAAGAACGGACACCTTACCCCCGACCAGGTAGCCGGTGCTGTCCACGAGCAGCTGGTAGAGCTGGATCCGCCCTACGCTGACCTGGAAGAGTTCATCGGCTTGAGACCGCTGGAGGTGACCCTGCTTCCCCAGAACGCCTTTCACGGTTACATGGCAAAGCAGCAGGCGGCCGGTGCCGACCTGGCTCATCTCAAGCCGCCGCACATTAACCCGTCGGATAGCATGATAGAGTGTCTCGTCGTCGGTGTCGAGGAGGTGCCGGTAAGCGCTACCGCGGAGCACGAGCCAGAAGCGGTCGAGAGCCGGTAGGGTCTGCCGGGGAGAGTGGTTTGTTCGCAGGCAGGCTTATATTAGGGTAAAGAGAGGTGAAGTCCAATGGCTGTAGATGTGGTAAGCAACGGTAATAAAAGGGTGGTGATCACCGGGATGGGGGTTATCAGCCCGGTGGGACTGACGGTTTCCGAGATGTGGGAGGCCCTCGTCGCCGGGAAGTGCGGGATTGACTATATCTCCAGCTTCGATACCACGAATTTCAGAACCAAGTATGCCGCCGAGGTGAAGGGTTTTAACCCGCATGACTACGTCGGCCCGAAAGAGGCCGGGCGTATGGACAGGTTCACCCAGTTTGCGGTGGCGGCCAGCCTTCAGGCGGCGGAAGCGGCCGGTCTCAGGCTGGATAACGGCGATGCCGAAGAGACCGGGGTCATCATCGGCGACAGTATCTGCGGGTTGCTCCAGATTTGCGATCAGATTAAGGTTTTAACCGAGGCCGGGCCGGAGAAGGTAAGCCCGGTTCTGGCCCCGACCATGTCCGGCGACGCCGCCTCGATACAGGTATCGCTGACCCTGGGCACCAAGGGTATCAACTACTCTCCGTCGTCGGCCTGCTCCAGCAGCAGCGACGCCATCGGGCAGGCCTGCGATATCATCAAGAGCGGTCAGGCTAAGGTGGTAATCGCCGGCGGGGCCGAGGCCCCGATCATCCCCATAATTCAGGCGGCCTTTAACTCCTGCCGGGCGCTGTCAACCAAGAATAACGGAGTGGATACCGCCTGCCGCCCGTTCGACGCCGAGCGGGACGGTTTTGTCCTGGGCGAGGGCGCCGCTATTATGGTCCTCGAAGATGCGGACTACGCCCGGGAGCGGGGGGCTCCCATCCTGGCCGAGGTCATCGGCTACAGCGCCACCAGCGACTCATTCCACCTGACGCAGCCCTCCCCCGACGGCGAGGGCGCCGCCCGGTCCTTGAGGCTGGCCCTGAAGAGGGCCGGGATTACCCCCGATGATATCGACTATGTCAACGCCCACGGTACGGCGACCCTGCTTAACGACCGGGCGGAGACCCGGGCCATGAAGAGCGTCCTCGGCGAGCGTGCCTACCGCGTCCCCGTCTCCGGCAGTAAGTCGCAGACGGGGCACCTTCTCGGTGCCTCGGGCAGCCTGGAGGCGGTGATTTGCGTGCTGGCCATGAATCACGACGTCGTGCCGCCGACCCTGAATCTCACTCACCGCGACCCGGAGTGCGACCTGGACTACGTACCTAATAAGGCACGCCGCGCCGAAATAAAGACCGCCGTCTCGAACTCCTTCGGTTTCGGCGGGCACAACTCGACCCTGGTCTTTCGTAAGTACTCTGAATAGAGGTAGCTAAGATGGATATAATGCTTATTGACCCACCCTATACCAGCCTGAAAGGCTTGACCGCGGACTGCGGTTATCACATCGGGCTGACCAGTCTGGCTGCCTATCTCCGTAGTCAGGGCTTCGAAAGCTCCGTGCTCATGGGCGACCTGCTGGTGGACTCGCTGCGCAGTACCAAGAACAAGGGCTTCTCCTTCGATGTAAAGGAATACGCCGCCGGACAGCGTGCCTACGAAGCGGTGGTGGCCGATAGTACCCACGTCCTCTGGAAGAAGCTGGCTGATATACTGCTTGAGCATAAACCGGCGGCGGTGGGCATCTCGTATCTCACGCCGCTCCGCTACGTGGTGGAGAAAGTCGCGGCCCTGGTTAAGGAGGTTGATGGGGATATCAAAGTTATCGCCGGTTCGGCCCACCCCACCTTCTGCCCCGACGAAGTGATGCAGAACCCGGATATCGATTTTGTCGTCCGGGGCGAGGGTGAAATACCGCTTTCTGGCATCGTGCGAGAGCTCGGTAAGGAGAGCCCCCGCTGGGAGGATGTCCCCGGAATCTACTACCGGGACGGGGGTGGCCAGGTACGGAGCACCCCCGGCGTCGGGCCGATTGAGAACCTCGACGAGCTACCCTTCCTGGCTCGTGACCTGGTGCTGAACTGCGATTATAATCGCTACCGGCTGCACAGCCTGGCGACTACCCGCGGCTGCCCCTACACCTGCTCTTTCTGCGCCGATAGAAGGCTCTGGGGAGGCCGGGTGCGCCGGCGCAGCGTGGCCAATGTTATTGAAGAGATGAAGCTCATAAAGGATACCTATAAGATTGATTCCATCGATATTGCCGACGGCACCTTTACCTATGACCACAAGTATCTGCGGGCGTTCTGCCAAACCATAATCGACGACGGGCTGGATGTCAAATGGCGCTGCACCGCTCGCTACGACAATCTGGACGAAGAGCTACTGCATCTTATGAAGCGGGCCAACTGCTGCGGGCTGTATTTCGGTCTGGAGTCGGGAAGTAACCGCGTCTTAAAGGCGATTGATAAGCGGATAACCGTCGACCAGATTCTTAAGGTGAGCGAAATGGTCTACGAGTGCGGTATCCCCACGGCGAGCGCCGTCCTGATGGGACTGCCGGGGGAAACTAAGGAGGATATGGAAGCGACCCTGAAACTGATGAAAAAGGTTAAGACCGACCTCTTTGACGTTAACATCTACTCCCCGCTGCCCGGTACCGTGCTCTACGACGCTATGAGCGAAGAGGCAAAGAGAAGCATCGACTGGCATAAAGTGTCGTATAAGTCTTTCGACAGCTATTTCGCAGACAGCGTCTCCCGGGAAGATTTTAAGGAGTGTATCTCTAGAGCGTACGAGATATCCAACGGAGTGCGCCGCAAGACCATTTTCCGTTTCGCGGCTAAGATGTTCTTCGGCTTTATCGCTAAGGCCTTCAAGAAAACCGTCCGGATGACCCGGACGCGTAGACTATACCAGGGTGCCAGCTAGCTTAAGCCGGCGTGTTACCTGGCTTCTGTTCGTTATCTCAGGCCGGTGAGCCGCCGGTCTTTATCTCATGGCTTTAGTTGCCTGTGATTCGGCGCCTACCTTCCCGGCGCCTCGCTGGATGCCTCAGACTAAGGTGTTATTGACAATCTCAGGCTCATAAGGCATAATCCTGTTGTACGAGACGTAATGGTTAGTCTTATCAGCCTCAACGGTTGGCTGGGGAAAGTGCTGTTGTGACTGTCTGGGCAGTAATCCCACTAGTTAGCTTCTTACTCTTTGCTGTTCTGGCGATACTGGCTCTGCGCCAGGAAGACCGGCGTGTGAACCGGGTGTTCGCCCGGTTTCTCATTGCCTCCAGCATCTGGAGCTTCACCTCCTTCATGCTGCACTACAACCCCTTTCCCCGGTACGCACTGCTCTGGAATGAGATACTGGCCGCGGCGCTTGTCTGGACGGTAGTCAGCTACTACCATTTCGTCCGGGCCTATAATAACAAACGCGGTGGCTTAGGGGTCTACATCGGCTACGCTGCCGTATTCACGGTGCTGGCGCTGGCGCTGAACGGCTACATCGTAGAGTACGCTTATGTTGTCGACGGCGTTTTGTTCCACGAACTTGGGGCTTCCGGCTTCGTGCTCGGTGGTATCAGCGCCTTCTTCTTAATCAGCGCCACCTGGAATCTAATAAGGCGCTATCGCAGCTCCGTTGACCCCAGCGACCGCAACCGGACGATGTATCTTATATTCGGTTCGGTTATTGTGATAGTCTCAAGCTATGTTACTAACCTGACCCCGGCTATTTCCGGGCTGTCCACCGACCATATCGGCAATCTGGTTAACGCCCTGATAATCTCCTATGCCATCACTAGATATCAGTTGCTTAACGTCAGATTCGTGACCCGTAAGATACTGGCTTACGGAATACTGGTAGCCTGTCTCGGCGGCATCTTTTTCGGCCTGGGGATTATGGCACAGAGATTCGTACCTGCCGAGCCGGCCTATCTTCGCGTTATCCAGGGTTCCGCAGTGGTTATCTTCGTAGCTCTGGTAGCCCGTCCCCTGCTGCGGATAATCGAAGACCGGATCTATCGTACCTTCCACTGGGGAACCTATCAGTACCGCCGGGCGCTAATCGACTTCAGAGATAGAATGAGCCACGTCATCAAGCTGGATGAGCTGGCTAATGAAATGTTAGACGTTATGACCAAGGCCCTGCATCTCTCACAGGCCAAGCTGCTCTTCCAGGATTTCGGTAGCGGCGTTTACGCCACCAAATTCAGTTATCCCAAGACGGCGGGGAACGAACTGAGCGACGAAGTCAAGTTCAGTGCCGATAGCCCCATAGTTAACTGGCTCTACCGGAAAGGAGAGCCGCTTACCCTGAACTCGGTTGACACTATGCCCGAGTTCAAAGGGCTGTGGGAGCTGGAGAGGGATCAGTTGGCCGCCTCCGAACTGGGTCTGCTCTGTCCCATTAAGAGCCAGGACCGGCTGATTGCTATCATTGCCCTGGGTAAGAAGAAGTCGGATGGCATCTACTCTCACGAGGATTTGGAACTGGTCATGAGCATGGCCAATCAGGCCAGTACCATAATCGAGAATGCCCAGCTCTATTCTCAGGCGGTTATCAGGGCCAATACTGACGGCCTGACGGGGCTCTATAATCACCGCCACTTCCACGAGCGCCTCGACCATGAAATCGCCAGGGGGTCTCGCTTCGGCACCACCTTTTCCCTGATAATGCTGGATATCGACCTTTTCAAGGCCTATAACGATATTCACGGGCATCTGGCCGGGGATGAGATTCTGCGCCGGATTGCGATTTGCATCGAGACCTCAATCCGCAGCATAGATATCGCCTTCCGCTATGGGGGCGAGGAGTTCACCATCATTCTGCCCGAGGCGCGCCTTGAAGATGCTTATAAGGTGGCCGAGCGCATCCGTAAGACCATTGCCGCCAAGACGAGCTCAAAAGCCCCCCCGATTACCGCCAGCCTCGGGGTAGCTAACTGGCCGATTGATGGGGTAATGAAGGAGGAAATCATCTCCTTTGCCGATGCCGCCCTGTACCGGGCTAAACAGACCGGTCGAAATCGAACCTGTATGTCCTCGGATGTAATCAAGCCGGAGGCACCCCTGGTCAGCGTTGAGCTTGAGGCGCGTTCGAGAGCCTTGAGCATAATCTACGCCCTGGCCGCCACCGTCGATGCCAAAGACCACTACACCTACGGACACTCGAAGAAGGTTAGCGACTACGCGGTCGCTCTGGCCGAAGCAATGAGTATGTCCCATGAGAAGATAGATATTATCCGCGCCGCCGGCCTACTGCATGATATCGGTAAGGTCGGTATTCCCGATTCGATACTCAACAAAAAGGGAACCCTGAATGACGAGGAGTGGAAGCTGATAAAGGCTCACCCCAAGCTCGGTGTTGAGATACTGAGACACGTCATCGACCTGGTCAACTGTTTACCCGTCATCCTGCATCACCACGAGCGTTTTGACGGAGCCGGCTACCCCTCCGGGCTGAAGGGGGAAAAGATTCCTCTGGAGGCACGCATCCTGGCGGCCGCCGATGCCTTCGATGCTATTACCTCGCCGCGTCCTTACCGCGAGCAGCTTTCCTCACAGGAGGCCCTCGACGAGCTGAAACGCTGCGCCGGGACTCAGTTCGACCCTAAGGTGATAGAGATCTTCAGCAAGATTATATCCCCGGCGTCGGAAGAGAAGCTGGAGACTAAAAGGCAATAGCCTTTTAGCTTCGGATGCTAAGAGCCCCCCCCCGGACTTTTTGACAACGGCCAGGGTTTATCGCTAAAATAGGCACGATTTTGCGGGAGTAACTCAGTTGGTAGAGTTCCTGCCTTCCAAGCAGGTTGTCGCGGGTTCGAGTCCCGTCTCCCGCTCCACAGTCAAATCCATAATAGAGTTATTACCCGGCCCTGTTGTGATTAAGTTTGACGGCGGGCTCTCCTGACGCCGAGGACTATAGCTAACGCTGCCCCGGCGATGATGCTGCCAATCGCAGGCCAGTTAGTCGAAAAAATGCTGGCAGCCCGGCGTAGGGATATGATAGATAGAGCTTGGGCGCTAAGCCTTAGGTGAGGTAAAATCAAGGCCGGGATAGCTTCCCGGCGAGGGCAATCCGGTTAGCGATCAAGGCGGCGGCGGCCCCGGCGGCTATGCCTCCGTCGATATTGACCACGGTCAGACCCAGGGGACATGCCTGGAGCATGGAGGTCAGGGCGCTTAGGCCCTTCTCCCCCAGCCCCCAGCTAAAGGAAGTGGGCACCCCGATTATCGGGATGTCGATAAGCCCGGCGACCACGGTGGCCAGAGCCCCCTCCCTGCCGGCCACCACTATCACCACATCCACGTGCTTTGCTATCATCATTTTCAGGGGCTCGAATACCCGGTGGATGCCGGCCACCCCGACGTCATAGGCGGTTATCACCTGACAGCCCATCTCCTCGGCGATGATACGCGCTTCTTCAGCGATGGGAATATCGGAGGTGCCCGCGCTCAGTATCCCGATGACGCCGCCGGTCTTCTTGATTTTGAAGCTGTCCTTCTTCAGTACCAACGTCCGCATGGTGGCATCGCCGGCTAGCGATATCTCCGGTGGGGCGGCCTCTTTGATGGCATCGACGTGGCTGGCGCTTGCTCGGCTGACGATGACGCGTCCCACCTGGGCTACCGCATTTAAGGTAATGGCCGCTGTGTCCTC
>JAFGFP010000031.1 GCA_016931015.1 Dehalococcoidales bacterium | reverse complement strand
GGTGATGATGACAATCTCCGCCGTCTCGGCTACCGGGTCGGCCAGCTTCTGAATGGCGGAGGAGATGCTAATCTGGTGCTCCCCCAGGACGCGGGCAATCTGGGCCAGCACCCCGGGGCGGTCAGCGATATTGAGCCGGAGATAGTAGCGGGTGGTAACCTCCGACATCGGCATCACCACCCGGGCCTCCTTCAGCCGCCAGCCACCCCCGGCCACCACTCCGAGACTGATTTCCCGGGCGCTGGCGACGACGTCGGCGACCACGGCGCTGCTGGTGGGCAGCGGCCCGGCCCCCTGACCGAAGAAGAGCACCTTCTCCACCAGGTCGCCCTCGACCAGAACGGCATTGTAAACGCCGTCCACCTTAGCCAGCAGGGAATCCTCGGGCAAAAAGACGGGATGTACCCTGGCCTCGATTTCCCGGTCGTTATCCTTGGTAATGGCCAGCAGTTTAATGGCAAAGCCCAGCTCCTGGGCGTACTTAAAATCACGGCTGGAAAGCCGCGAGATGCCCTCACGGTAGATATTATCGGGGCTGACCTCGGTATGAAAGGCCAATGAGGCCAGAATGGCCAGCTTGTAGGTGGCGTCTATCCCCTCGACGTCGTTTTCCGGGTTGGGCTCGGCATAGCCCAGCTCCTGGGCCTTAGCCAGCGCCGCAGCGAAGTCCACGCCCTCGCGCTTCATCTGAGTCAGGATATAGTTCGTGGTGCCGTTGATGATGGCGTAAATGCCGCCTATCTTGTTGGCCACCAGGTCATACTGAAAACGCGAAATCAGGGGGATGCCCCCGCCGACACTGGCTTCGTAGCGGAGTCCGACCCCCTGCTGCCCCGCCAGCTTCACGAGCTCGGCACCGTGCTTGGCGATAAGCTCCTTGTTGGCGGTAACGGCGTGCTTGCCGCTGGTTAGCGCCCGGGCGAGATACTCCCGGGCCGGACTAACACCGCCGATAGCCTCCACGACGATATCCATATCCGGCTCGGCGAAGAACTCTTCGGTGTCGGTGGTGAAAAGCTCCTTGGCCATCTTCTGCGCCTGAGGCCGTTCCAGGTCCTGGGGTAAGACCTTAATCCGGCGCAATACCAGGGGACAACCGACCTGCTCCGCCAGGGCCTCCGCCCTGGTACTCAGCACCTCGGCAACCTGTCCCCCGATTACCCCTAACCCCAGTAAGCCAACCCCGATACTCCTTTTACTCACTGTCGTAAGACTCCTCTTTTTGTTCTAGCCGCCCGTCGCCTTGGCCAGCGCCCACGCTTTCTGCTCGTCAGTCAGATAGCTCTCGACCTTATTATTCGGGTCGTCCCACAGAGAGCTAATCCAGTCACTGAGAGCCTTGGTCTTCATGTAATCACGGTCGTCATCCGAAATCTGCCGGTCCGCCTCCACGGCCACCACCTTGACCAGCCAGTAGCCGCCCGTAGTCGACGAGGCCTCATCCTTCACCGCCTCGCTCAAGTCACCCACCTCGGCATTGAGCACGAAGTCCTCGAGGACGGGCTGAATATCGTCCTCACCGAGCCAGTCCATGTCGCCCCCGGCTTCCCTGGAGGCCTCGTGTTGAGAGTATTCCTCGGCCAGGGTGGCGAAGTCTTCGCCCTCAACCAGCCGGGCCCTTATCTCCTGCGCCTCTTCCTCGCTGCCCAGGAGCATCACCCGGATATGATACAGCTCGCCGGTGGCATCCTCATCCTTCTCCATGAGCTCCGCCAGCCAGTAGCCGACTGATTTAGTCCGTTCTTCATCGTAGAGCGGCTGGCTCAAGGTCCCGGCGGCAACGGAGAAGGCATATTCCTCAACCAGGGAAAGCCCGTATCCCTCGGAGAGAATACCCTTAGGGTGCCAGTCGAAATCACCGCTCCCTTCCGGGGAGAGCTTCTCCAGAGAGAGCTCACCGGCCAGGGTGGCAAAGTCCTCGCCCGCCACCAGCTTCGCCCGAGTGCTTACCGCCTGGCTCTCACTCTCCAGGAACATGGCCATAACATGCCTCTGCTCGCCTGACTGCGGCACCTCCTGCTCGAAGTGCTCGTCGAGCAGCCGCTGGACTAGTAAATCGTGCCGCATCAGCTCCCGGTACTCCTTACCCAAGGGTGGCTCGGACTCCTTGAGCGCCCCGGCAACCTCGGCATCGCTAATCGTAAACCCCATGCCCGCCGCCGCCTGCATCATCAGCTCGTTCTGCTGAATAAACTCCGCCACCTGGTCCGGCAGGCTCTGGAGAAAAAGGGACGCCTGCTCCGTCCCGTATATCTGCTGGTAGACCTCGTTCTGCGCCTTAAGGACGTCCACGTAATACCCCATGGTGAAATCGGTACCGTTAACGCTAATCACCGTCTCCCGCAGCGGCAGGTACTCGTCTTGATACCAGCCACCACCCAGGATACCGCCCACGGCCGAGACAACGGCTATCCCGACGATGAGAAAGATACGCTGCCTCTTTTGCTGCTGCTGCTGACGGTTGATTTGATGCCGGGTAGGCTCGTGTCTTTGTTGTTCGTGCTGCCTTCGCCGCTTTTTCTTAGTCAAGCCTGAGACCTCCTGCGTAAAGCTGTCTTGAGGTTACCCCGGAAGCCCCGGGGCCGGTACCGGTGGTAATCATCAAAAAATAATCCCCTCAATTATAGCTAAAAAACGGCCAATAACCAAGTGGGTCTCATAAATTGCGTAAAAACCCGGCCCGAAAGGAATAATGCGTCCCGCTTCCTAAAGAATAGCCTGGCTACTAGCTCAGAACCGCCGGGCGCTTAGCCCCGAGGAAAGAGGTGTTCTCTCCGGCTCTATTCCTCGCCCCGCCTCAGGAAGACGTCCAGGCTCTTTACCTTACCCACCCCCTTGAGGGACGCGGCCATGGCCAGCAGAACGTTGGTCATGAACTCCTTGGGGAAGGTGCTTAAGGGGAGCGAGGCCCCGTTCACGTAGATCGAGAGGCGCTCCCGTTGGGGTTTAATGAAACCGGTCTCTAAAAGGTCGGCCAGGGCCTTAACGTCATCAAAGCCGAACTGCCGGGCCTTGGTGTCCAGGGGCTCGTCGGTGACCACGGCCAAGAGCTTCTTCAAGCCGCTGAGCAGGGGGCCGACCTCACGGCGGTGGACTTCTATCTTGGGGGCGTCACCCTGCTTAAAGCCCTCGGCGAGGATAAGGTCGCAGTCTTCACCTAAGACACGGGCGATGCCGTCGAGGGTCTGGGGCACCGACGGGCTGATGAGCACCAGCCGGTCTTGAGCACTGGCCACCGCCGCCGCGCTGCCCGCCTCAAGGTAACGCCAGGTATCCTTCCCCGGCTTATCGAAGCTCAT
>JAFGFP010000030.1 GCA_016931015.1 Dehalococcoidales bacterium | reverse complement strand
GTAGGGACAGTAGAAGACACAGTTACCGCAGGCGATGCACAGGTTGGCGTCGACCTGCACCTTCAGGCTGTGCTCCTTCAGGGTGATGACATCACGCCCGTAGCCGAGCTGGTCGAGGAGGATATTCATGGCGGTTATCTTACGCCGGGTGACGGCGCTACCCCGCTCGAAGCGGCAGTAGTCCTCGTCGCAGGCAAGGATGTCTATCTTCTTTATCCCCATACGCAGGGCCCTAAGATATAGCTCGTCGGGGACGCGCCCGACGCAGGGAACCAGCAGGGGAATAAACCCCGACACCCCGAACAGCTTGGCCACTCCCTTAATATCGGGGGCGCTGCCGCGACACATGATAACCAGGGTATCGGAGGCATACTCCCGCTTCGCCTTCTCCAGATAGGAAACTAAAGAATCGAGGTCGTAGTAGAGGACGCTGATGACGCCGGCCGGACAGTTAGCGTAGCACAGCCCGCACACCTGGCACTTGGCGATATCCAGGGTAATCTTGCCGGTCTCGGCATCCCTGGCGAGGGCCTGGTAGGGACACAGGGTGGAACAGACCGAGCAACTGCTGCAGCTATCCGTATTCTGCTCTACGGCAACTACCTCTGGCCTAACCTGCTCACTCACTGTGGACCTCCTAGTTCAATGTCAGAGGGCCAAGCGCGCTTACCTTGTCCGCAAACTCGTTGACTGAGGAGACGATTTTCGGGGCCTCGGAGGCGGGCAGCCAGCTTCCCATCAGCCTCTCCGGCTCAATACCGAGCTGAGAGAGCACCCGCTTGAGCAGGAGCACGTTTCGCCCTGCTTTATAGTTACCGGTAACGTAGTGACAGTCTCCGGGAGGGCAGCCGGCCACCAAGACGCCGTCGGCGCCCTTAACGAAGGCGCCGAAAACAAAGGTGGGGTCTATCCGGCCCGTACAGCTGGTCTTGATTACTATGGGCCGGAAGCTATCCTTAAACTTTGAAGCCATGGCGCGTTCCGCCCCGGGTGGCGAACAGAAATTACAGCGAAAGATGACGATATTGGGCTTAAAATCATTCATAGCTTCTCCTCACCTATTATTTGTTGTACGGCTAGTGGTATCCGGCCGGCCACCTCCGGCGTGCAGCCCTCGGCGAAGTTCGAGTTGTCTTTTACCTCAACGGCATAGATGCTGACCGAGCGGGGCATGTCACAGCCCAGGCTCTCCCCGACTTCGAAGGCAGTGGCGATATCCATACCGTGAAACGAGGCACAGTCCAGGTTTACTCCGAGGTCTTCCAGGCTGAGTTTATAAAGCTCCCCGGGCTTCCCCTTACCGGTCTTAATGGAATCGATGATAATGAGCTTATCGTAGCCCGTTATCAGGTCGAGGAGGGATATCGCCGCCTCGTTGGTCTCTTCCACCGCTACGTCAGGGGCCCGCTCTTTGAGCCGCCGGGCAATCTCGATACCGGCACCGTCGTCACCGAGAATGGGGTTACCAATACCCAGAACCAGAGTGCTCATATCCCGCGTTTCTCCTTAACGCTAAGGGTTCGCCTAGACGCCAACGACCTCTTTAACCTCCGGCATCTGCTCCTTAAGGAAGCGCTCGATGCCGTTCTTTAAGGTCATCGTCGACATCGGGCAGCCGGCACAGGCGCCCTTGAGCTTTAGCTTAACCACCCCGTCGTCGGTCACCTCCACCAGCTCGACATCACCCCCATCGGCCTGCAGGGCAGGTCTTATCTTATCCAGAGCCGCCGCCACCTTGTCACGCATATTTTTCTTTTGCCTCCTTATCCCGATAGTGCGGCATAGGTATCAGCTAGGGTCTTGGCCAGGGCATCATTGATAGTCCGGGCCCCAGAGGGACAGACGGTAACGCAGACGCCGCACCGCTTACACTTAGCATCGTCTATCGCCGACTTTATTTTATCTCCAGTAGTATCCAGACGGGAAGCGCCGTAAGGACAGACGGCGACACAGACCCCGCAGCCGCTACACAAATCTTCGTTGACTTTAATCTCCGGTATCTCGGACTGAAGCCCGAGCATGACACAGGCCTTGCAGCTCTTACAGGGGCCGCAGCAGAGGCACCTTCTGGCCTCCTCGATTACCTCGGCCAGGGAGTACTCCTTCTCGAAGGGCTCGAAGTTGAGTCTCTCCGAGACCGGAGTCCATTTGAGCTCCGGCTGGAGCTTGTGCCTGACCCGCTCTGGGATGGAGGCGGTCTCGTACTCCTTTTCCTCCCGACCGGCTCTCATGTCCTCACCCTTGAGGTAGCGGTCGATGGACTCGGCGGCGGTAGCGCCGTCTCTCATCGCTTCCGAGGCAAAGCCCACCCGCCGGACATCGCCGCCGATGAAGACCCCCTCTTTGAGGTTGCTCATCAGGGTATGCGGGTCAATATCCAGGCGGCCCTGGTCGTTGAGCAGGCCCTCACCCTGGAACATGGTCCGCTCCGGGCCCTGACCGATGGTTATCAGGAGCACATCGCCGGCAATGTATATCACATCGTTCCGGTCGCACTGAGGATTGAAGCGGCCGTCTTCGTTAAAGACCGAGGTACAGCGGGGACACCTTATCTGGCTGAACTTACCTTCCTTACCGTCTATCTCCTCGACACCCCGGGAGTAAACTATCTCAATGCCCTCCTCGGCAGCGCCCTCTATCTCCTCATCATCGGCCGGGATGCCGTCCTTACATGATTTATCGGCGCACTCCAAACAGACCAGGGTGACGTCTCCCCCCAAACGGCGCGCCGTCCGGGCAACATCGAAGGCGACGTTACCGCCACCGACGACGATTACCTTCTTTCCCTGGTAGAGCTGAAGGGGCACGTTCCCCTGAAGGACTTCGTAAAGCAGGTTAAGACCGAACATGACGCCCTCCAGGTCGGCGCTCAGCATCTCCCGCCCGAAGGTGAGCGGGCGTGGGGCAGGGGTGCCGCTGGCGATGAATACCGCCCGGTAGCCCTCCTTCTTCAGGTCGTCTATGGTGAGGCCGCCGTCACCCACCTCGGCACCGAGTCTGACCTCAATGTGGGCAACACGGAGCAGACTGTTAATCACCGATTCGATAACATCCTGGGGCAGACGGTAGGCCGGGATGAGGCGCATGGCGCCCCCCAGTTCGGGATTCCGCTCCAGAATCGTGACCTGGTAGCCCTTCTTACTCAGCACGTAGGCGCACATCAACCCCCCGGCGCCACCCCCGACCACGGCCACCTTCTCTCCGGTGGGCACCGGCAGGGCCGGCATGGTCTTGAGGTACTTGATATACTCCTTGGCCACCAGGCGCATCATCATGCGGCGCCTGACCGCGCCGGTCTCGTCTTTATAATTACACTCTTTCTCGCAGAGCCCGCAGATATAGGCGCAGAGCAGGGGGAAGAGAGGGCTCTTCTCGTAGACCTCGTTACCGATTTCAATCATGCGCTGCGCCGCCGTCTCGGGGTCGAAGGGGAGCAGAGCAATCATGGTATGATTTCGCTGGATATCAATATCCAGGGGGCACCTTATCTGGCAGGGGGAGAGATATACCTTACCGTCTTCCCCGACTACCTCCTCAACCCGGGCTTGCTCATTTTGTGACACATCCTTTGCCATGTGAGCCTCCTAGCTTATTTTCAAAATGGGTTTCTCTCACCTAGCCTCTCATTAGCGACTTTAGTAAGTCCCCTTGAGCGTCATAGACCTTAACCTCAAGGGGCATGCCGCCGGGTAAGGAGTGGGTGGCACAGGCATGGCAGGGATCGTAAGCCCGAAAGGCCATCTCAATCATGTTGAGAATACCGTCGGGAACCTCTCCGTTCTTAATAAGGGACTTGGCCGCCTTCTCCACCGACATGTTAATCGCCGCCGAATTATTCTGGGTAGCCACAATCAGGTTGACCTTGGTAAGGATACCCTTGTCATCGGTCTGATAGTGGTGGATGAGGGTGCCGCGGGGGGCCTCCACGACGCCGACCCCTTCCTTGGGAGTCGCGGTGGGGAGATTCACGATGTCGGGCGAGGTAATCTCCGGGTCGTGGGCCAGTTCGAGCACCCGCTCCGAAGCGTAGAGCGCCTCGACCAAACGCGCCCAGTGGAAAGCCAGGGTGCTGTGCACCGGCTTACCGCCCAGCACGGAGAACATCCGCTCATAGGCTTCCTGAGCCAGCGGGGTAGCCATGCCCTCGGAGGCATTCAAGCGGGCCAGGGGAGCCACCCGGAAAACGCCGCTCTCCTCACCGTCAACGAAGCCCTTCCAGCCCAGATTCTTAAGGAAGGAGAAGCGGACGTAAGTCCAGGGCTCAACGTGCTCCCTGATGTGGTCCAGGTAGTCCTGAGACTTGAACTTGGCGAACTCTTTACCGTCGGGGTCGACTACCCTTATCTCGCCGTCGTAGAAGTTCACCCGGTTATTATCGTCCACCATGCCCATATAATAGGTTCGATGGGAGTAGATGTCACCGGTGATAAGGTCAACATAGTCCTTATTCTTGAGAACGATGTCGTCGAAAATCTGGAGGGAGAGCTTGCAGAACTCGACCGAGTACTCCCCGGCCTCGATAATGCGCTGCCGCTCCTCCTCGTTAATGCCCTTGGAGACGCCTCCCGGTAGGGCACAGGAGGGCATTACCGGCTTACCGCCGATGATGCGCATGATATTCCTCATGCCCTTACGCATCTGGATGACCTTTTTCCCGGTTTCCAGCCCCGCCTTGGCGATAACCCCCAAGACGTTCCGCTCGCCGGCCGGCGCCTGCGGGCCGACCACGAAATCCGGGCCGCCCAGGAAGTAGAAGTGCAGGATGTGATCTTCCGCCTGAAAGGCATTATACATGAGCTCCCTTATCTTCTTGGCGGCGGGTGGGGGCTCAACCTTAAACAGGTCGTCGAGGGCCTTGGCCGAGGCCATGTGGTGGGCGGTGGGGCACACCCCGCATATCATGGTGGTGATGCGGGGCATCTCC
>JAFGFP010000003.1 GCA_016931015.1 Dehalococcoidales bacterium | reverse complement strand
CGACCTGCGCCAGTGCTGGTCGGTAAGCTACGACGACGCCCAGAGCATCGGGCGGCGCTACCGGCGCCAGGACGAAATCGGCACCCCGTTCTGCGTTACCGTTGACTTCGCGTCACTGGAGGATAAGGCGGTTACCGTCCGGGAGCGCGACACCATGAACCAGATACGCGTCCCCATGGAGACGCTGCCAGCGACCCTGGCCGCCAAACTGGCCGGCGAGGTCTTCTTCACCCTGCCCCCCGGCGGCAAGATTTGGAAAGTGGAAAGGGAAGTTTAAGAGGAAATCCATCCCGTCTTCACTAATATCATCCCCCTTCCCTTCTGATAAGGGGAAGATATGTATAAGCTAAGATGTTCAGGTAAGGAGGGAGAGATGTCTAGTGAACTATCAGCAAGGGATAAGGTTCTAGTCGCCATCTATAAGTTAGGCAATAATGGGAAGCGAGCAGTCGATTCCAATGCATTAGAGACCAAAGGTGGATTCTCGAAGTTGCAGATTCTTGATGCTATTAAAGCAGCGCAAGACCGGAATTGGATCATCGATGCATCAAGCCATGACGGCATATCTTGGATGTTAAAGCGCGAGGCGATTTATTACGTTGAAGGACTGCTAGAGAGTAAAGATACCGGTCAGTGAAACACTATAGACAGAATATTAAGCATGCCCAGTTATTGTAAGAATGCGCTTCAATGCTATAGTGTTCTAGAGCAAGATTCTTCAATGTTAAGGATGGGATGAAGGGAGAGGGGCTTGAAAATCGTCCACTTTGCCGACCTGCACCTCGGAGTAGAGACCTACGGGCGCCCCGACCCGGCCACCGGACTATCCTCCCGCCTGCTCGATTTTCTGGCGGCGCTCGACCAACTGGTGGACTACGCCCTGGAGAACAAGGTCGACCTGGTGCTCTTCTGCGGCGACGCCTACAAGAGCCGTGAGCCGACCCCGACCCAGCAGCGCGAATTCGCCCGGCGCATTAACCGCCTCGTCCAAGGCGGCGTCCCCGTCTTTCTGCTCACCGGGAACCACGACCTGCCCAACGCCTTCGGGCGGGCGACGGCCACGGAAATCTTCGATACCTTAGCCGTTAACCGGGTCTACGTCTCCAGCCGCCCCGATGTCTACCGTATCCCCACCCCAAGCGGCCCCCTGCAGATAGCCTCCCTGCCCTGGCTGAGACGGAGCGCCCTGCTCAGTAAGGAGGAGACCAAGGACCTCGACTTTAGCCAGATTAACCAGCGGATGCAGGAGGTGCTCACAAATATCGTCGCGGCTAACGCCGCAAAGCTCGACCCGACCCTGCCGGCGATACTGGCCGCTCACGTCTGGGTGGTCGGGGCCAAGGTCGGCTCGGAAAAAACGATGACCATCGGGCAGGAGCACACCCTGCTCCCAAGCAATATCGCCCACCCCGCCTTTGACTACATCGCCCTGGGGCATATTCACCGCCGCCAGGTGCTGGAGACAAGCCCCCCGGTAGTCTACGCCGGCAGCCTGGAACGTCTTAACTTCGGGGAAGAAGCCGACGATAAGGGCTTCTATGTGGTGGACATCGAACCGGATAAGGAAAGCGGTAGAAGAAAGGTCTCCTTCGACTTCCACCCCGTAGCCGGACGCCGCTTTCTCACCCTTAACGTTAACATCGAGCCGGGAGAAGCCGACCCCACCACCGCCGTAACCAGGGCCCTCAGCGAGCAGGCCGATAGTATCAGCGAGGGCATCGTGCGCCTCAATATCAGCCTGCCGGCGGAGCTTGAGGGCCAGCTTAAGGAGAGCGAGCTGCGTAACGCCCTGAAGGAGGCCCACTACTTCACCATCGCCCGCGATATCAAACGGGAGACCCGCCTCAGACTGGGGAACTTAAGCGCCGAGGAGCTGACCCCGCTTGAGGCCCTGAAAGCCTATCTCGACTCGAAGAAGGTAGCCCCGGAGCGGGCCAAGACCCTGCTCGACTACGGCGAGCGGCTGATAGTAGAGCACAGCGCCGGAGAGGAGCCGCCGTCTTAGTTACATGTCCGTTGAGATCCGGCCCGTCCGGGTGATATACTAGGCCGGTAATCTTTTATCGGGGAGGTACGAGATGCCGCCGCGAAAGTCAAAAACAGACCCGCAAATCTTGGAAATGCCGGCGCAGAAGATGGCCGTAGTCCAGGGTAAGGGCTCTCCGGACAAGGTCTTCCCCGAGGTCATGCCGGCCCTCTACGGCTCCGTCTACACGCTTAAGTTCGACCTCAAGAAAAAGGGGCTAGCCACCTTCAAGGTGAGCGGGCTCCGCGGCCGCTACCCCGATGCTCACCTCGTTCCCCAGGATGAGTGGACGATAATCATGGGCCTGCCCGTGCCTGACGACACCACTTCCCTACCCCAGAAGATTCCAAACGTCGAGGTAAAGCTTGAAACCTGGGACTACGGCACCGTCGCCCAGGTTCTACACATCGGGCCCTACGACCAGGAAGGCCCCACCATAGAGCGTCTGCTCAAGTTCGTCAGCGAGAACGGCTACGAGATTACCGGCCCCCACGAGGAAGAGTATCTTACCAGCCCCGACGCCAAGACGATGAAGACCCTTATCCGGCTTACGGTCAAGAAGAAGGCATGAAGGTAGTTATCGTCGGTGCCGGCCCAGCGGGACTGATTACCGCCCTCAATCTGCTCCAGAGGGGCTTAAAGCCCCTCGTCCTGGAAAAGCAGCCGGAGGTAAGGTCTACCGCCTGCGGGGAAGCCCTGGGGCTCTGCTGGCTCGACGAGATACCCTTCGATTCCAGCCCCCACATCGCCAAAAGGGTCACCGGGGCCAGGCTAATCTTCCCCGGCGGTAACTTCGACCACATCCCCAAGGATAGCGCCGTTCTCAACCGAACCGAGTGGCTGCGGGGTATGGCCGAAGAAGTCGAACGGAAGGGCGGCCAACTCCTGCTCAACTCCGAGGTAACCGGCGTCGCCGGTAGCCACATCCGGCTGAAAGACGGCCGGGAGATCGGGTACGACGTCCTCATCGGCGCCGACGGCCCGACTTCGCGCCTGGCACGCCGCCTGGGGATAAGCCACCGTACCATCGTTGCCTCCCAGTATAAAATCACCATCGATACCTCGGGCATGGACTCCCTGGAGTTCTACTTCGACAAGCGTTTCTCCTTCGGCTACGCCTGGATATTCCCCAAGGAGGGGACGGCCAACGTCGGGGTGGGAGGAGACTTCGCCCACCTGGACGCCTTTTTACAGTATAAGGGCCTCGACCGCCAGCCGATATTAGAAAAGGAAGCCGGGGTAATCCCAAGCTCGGGAGTGAACGGCTGCCTGGCCCGGCAGAAAATAGCCCTCATCGGGGACGCCGCCTCCATGCCCAACCCGGCCGGACTGAGCGGGCTGTCCTCGATTATCCAGGCGAGCCGCCTGCTCGCCGATAATATCGAAAACCTGGAAAACTACCAGCGCCAGGTAAAGAGCCACCCTATGGCCGACCCAGCCCTGCTCCGGGGCGGGCGTATTATGATTGACCTCGGTAACCGCGATCTAACCTACATCGGGAAGTTCTTCGCCGGGGTTAAGCAGGGAGAGGGCCACGCCCCCAGGGTCACCAGAATAATAAAATACCCGCGGCTACTCCTCAAGCTCAACAAGCTGAGAAAGGTCTACCGGGCGGGCAAGATGGCCATGGACTACGGCTGGTAGAAAACGGGCTAGAATTTTAAAATAAACCTGCGCCCGGCAGAAAGTGAGATAAAGTTTTCAAATGAACTGCGTCCGGCGGAAAGTGGGGTAGAGCTTTAGATATGAATGCGATACACGTCGAGAATCTAAGCAAACGCTTCGGGGAGAAGGAGGTGCTCAAGGAGGTAAACCTCAAGATAGCGGAGGGCGAGTTCTACGCCCTGATGGGGCCCAACGGCTCCGGGAAGACGACCCTGGCCTCTATCATCGCCTCGATAAGAAAGCCCACCTCGGGTAAGCTGGAAGTCTACGGCCGGCAGCCGGAGAAAACCAAGGAGCTCATCGGCTACGTGCCTCAGGAAAACTTCTCCTCGCCCAAGCTCACCGCCCGGGAGAACCTGACCTACTTCGCCCGGCTCCTCGGCCATTCCGACGCGGAAACGAAGACGATGGTAGCCGACCTGCTGGCCAAAATCGGCCTCGCTGACGACGCCGATAAACGGGTGGAGAAGTTCTCCGGGGGGATGCGTAAGCGTCTGGAAGCGGCCACCGCCCTCTTCCCAGGGGTCAGGATTCTGATACTGGACGAACCGACCACCGGCCTCGACCCGGCCGCCAGGCGGAACTTCTTCAGCCTGATAACGGCGGCCAAAGACAAAAAGACCACCATTCTCCTCATCACCCACCTGGGCAGCGACGCCGAGCTGGCCTCTCGGGTGGGCCTGATTGACGACGGGGTAATCATCGCCGAGGACGACCCGGAGACGCTGATAAGGAACCACGGCCTGGAGGACGCGATAACCATAGAGACCGCGGCCAAGAACGAGGACATCGTCGAGACCCTGAAGGGACTGAGCCTCGACCGGCGGCTGCTGGAGACGGACGAAGGCTACCGCATCTATTCCCGGGACGGCGGCAAGACCCTGGCTCAGGTCGCCCGCAGCCTGGACCGGGCCGGCTATAAGGTAACCCGCCTCGAGATGACCCGGCCCTCTCTGGAGGACGTCTTCTTCAGGCTCACCGAAAAAACTATATCGGAGGCAGCCTAGCATGGGACAAGTAGCGGCTACCTTTTCCCGGACTATCAAGGAGTTCCTCAGAGAGAGAGCGGTCTTGTTCTGGACGATAGCCTGGCCCATCATCTGGGTGCTCATCAGCTCGTTTACCTTTACGGGAGAGGTCCCCGCCATAGCGCTGCCCTATGCCCGGGGCAGCATCACCATCTCCATGATGGTCTTTGCCCTGATGATGGCCGGCATGACTAATCTGCCCTCGAGCATCACCGGCGACCGGGAGAACGGTATGCTCGCCAAGCTGATGTCGATGCCGGTAAGCCCCAGAAACGACTTTACCGGCCGCATCCTGGCGCTGGGGGCCTTCTCCGCCATGGCCGTGGGGCTGGTCATCGCGGTCGGTATGGCCGCCGGCGCCCGCTTTACGGGCACCACTACCCAGATACTGCAAGCGGCCGGCTTTATCGCCCTGATTGTCTGCGCTTCGGCCGGTGTCGGGCTGCTCATCGGCACTTTCATCCGGCGCCAGCAGGGGGCTATCATGACCGGGGTGGGTATCTCCGTAATCTCCGCCTCTATCTCCGGTATGTTCGCTCCCTATGAGTTCCTGCCCCCGGCCCTGCAACGCTTCGCCCGCATCTACCCGATATCGTCAGCCAGCAACCTGGTGAGATACTTTATCATCGGGGAAGAGTTCGCCGACTATAACCCGCTGGGCACGGGGCAGGTAACGCTCACCATAGCGCTTTCGCTCTTGCTGCTGATACTGGGCATAAACCTCTATTCCAGACTCTCCTGGAGGTCGGAATAAACGAGAGGAGGATTTTCGATATGGCGAAGAAAATCCGAATCAAAGCCGGGGCCGTCGAGGTTACCGCCGAGCTTAACGACACCAGAACGGCGCAGGCAATCTGGGACGCCCTGCCCCTTACGGAGCGGGGAAACCGCTGGGGAGCGGAGCTATACTTCTCGATACCGGTCACCCTGGAAGCGGAGAACGCCCGGGAGGTGGTTGCCGCCGGCGACCTGGGCTACTGGCCGCCGGGCACCGCCTTCTGTATCTTCTTCGGCACCACGCCGATGAGCCGGGGCGAGGAGATACGGCCGGCCAGTCCGGTAAACGTCTTCGGTAAGGTAATCGGCGACGCTGACGTCTTTAATCAGGTAGCCTCGGGCACCGAGATTAGCGTCGAGAGGCTGGGTCAGGACTGAGGTAGCCGGGTATCGTCCGGTTTTTCCGGCTGTGGCTCTATCTTCGGTCCGAAGCGCCTCAGGCGCCATTCCTTGAGGCACTTAAGGCCTTCGTCATCGCTGAGGACGTGCCAGTAGCGATAAAAATCAGAAACATAAAAGCGGGGCATGAAACCGGTGACGCAGGTAACTACCCTATCGGCGACCTTCTCCAGCTGCTTTACCGCCGCCCCGGAAGCGGCGGGCACCGCCACCACCACCTGAGCCGGCCGCCGACGGCGCACCGACTCCACCGCCGCCATCATGGTGTAGCCGGAGGCCAGCCCGTCGTCGGTAATGATGACCGTCTTACCGCCGACCGTGGCCAGCAGCCGGTTTCCCCGGTAGAGCAGGCTGCGCTGGCGGATGTCCAGCCGCACCTTATTCACCTCGTAGCTTATCTGCTCCGGCGTCAGGTCGAAATCCTTAACCAGCGCCTCGTTGAGAATCACCGCCCCGTCGTCGGCGATGGCCCCGAAGCCGCCCTCCGGCCTCAGGGGAAGCGGCAGCTTTCGGGAGATAACCACGTCGAGGTCAACCCCGAGCTCCAGGGCCACCTGCAACCCCACGGGCAGGCCGCCGTTGGGGATGGCCAGCACCACCACCGGCTGCCCCCGGTACTCGCTCAGCTTCTCCGCGAGCTGCCGTCCGGCATCATAGCGATTCTCAAAAAGCGGGGCCTCTCTGGAAAGACGCATACCATCACCTCTCAGCTAATCTAAAAACCATGCCGGCGATAGCCGGACAGGATAAGCAAACCGGCCCCACCCCCACAGCCATAAGCCAAGGCTAACACTTCAGTAAGGAAAATACCGGGTAGTCCTTTAAGCGCTCCCTACCCTTCAGCGCTTCCAGCTCTATCAGGAAAGCAATCTCGACAATCTGCCCCTTAAGCCGTTTCACCAGTTCGATGACCGCGGCCACGGTGCCGCCGGTAGCTAAGAGGTCATCGACGATGAGCACCTTCTCGCCCGGCTTTATGGCGTCCTGATGAATCTCCAGGGTGTCCGTCCCGTACTCCAGGTCGTAGCTGGCCTGGTAACAGTGCCAGGGGAGCTTACCCTTCTTTCTGACCGGCACCACCCCGGCCCCCAGCTTGTAGGCTATGGCCGGGCCGATGATGAAACCCCTCGCCTCGATGCTGACCACGATGTCGATTCCTTTATCGCGGTATCTATCGCCGAAGCGGTCGATGACCTCCCCGAAGCTAGCGCCCTCCCTGAGTATCGGGGTAATATCCCAGAAGAGGATTCCCTTCTTAGGGAAATCGGGAATACTGCGGCACAGCGCTTCTAAATCGTCCATTAACCACCCCTTATCGCTAGCTTACTTCTCAAAAACTTAAATCCGGGGCCGAGGAGTCATGCCCTTCTGAGATTATAGTCGCTATCACCCAGGCTGTCCAGCCGAAATATACCGCGAAAAGGGCCCCTAAAGACCGGAAACGAGCGTGCTGCCTACCTTAAGTTTGCCGTAATCAGCCCAGCCGTGCTAGACTTTATACTATTAAAAGAATCCTAGAATATCTCGGCTGCTAAAGCATGGAAATACTGGTAACCAACGACGACGGCATCTTTGCTCCCGGGTTGTGGCGACTGGCCAGGGAGCTAAAGCAGGCCGCCCGGGTAACCGTAGTCGCCCCCGATAGAGAGCAGAGCGGACTGGGCACCGCGGTCACCCTGCGTCACCCGCTCCGGGTGCAGAAGGTAAAGCCCCTGGTAGCCGATGTGGAAGCCTACTCGGTAGACGGCACCCCCACCGACAGCGTCATCCTGGCCCTGGGTAAGCTGCTCAGGGACAAGGTAGACCTGGTCGTCTCCGGCATAAACTCGGGGCCGAACCTGGGCGACGACGTTCTTATCTCCGGGACCGTCGGGGCGGCCCTGATGGGTTACCTCCACGGCTTCCCCGCCCTGGCCGTCTCGGTAGCCTCGCTCGACGAGCAGTATCTGGATAGCGCCGCCCGGCTGGCGGCGCTGCTGGCTAAGAACCTGGCTCATCTCTCCACGCCGACCAGCCCCTTCTTCAATATCAACCTGCCCAGCCTATCACTCCCCGAAATCAGGGGGATAAAGTTCACCAGGCTGGCCAGCCGGAGCCACATAGATACCGTCGAGGAGGGGCACGACGGGCGAAAGGCATACTACTGGCTGGTGCGGCAGAAGATAGAACGGGACGCAGCTAAGGATACCGACATCTGGGCGATAGATAAGGGTTATATCTCGATTACCCCTCTACACACCGAGCTTCTCAACCAGCCCCCACCCCGAATAGACGACGGCCTCGGTAACCGGCTCCTTAAGGAACTTAAGGAATCCTAGCTAAAAGGAGTAAGCGATTGTACCACAAGACGACCCTGGATAACGGCCTAAGGCTGATTACCGCCACCATGCCCCACACCCGCTCGGTATGCATTAGCATCTTCATCGGCACCGGCTCCCGCTACGAGCCCGACGCCGAGGCCGGTATCTCCCACTTCATCGAGCACCTCCTCTTCAAGGGCACCGAGAAGCGACCCAGCGCCCGGGAAATCTCGGCGGCTATCGAAGGGGTCGGCGGCATCATTAACGGCGCCACCGATAAGGAAGTGACCGTTTACTGGGCCAAGGTGCCCGGGCAGCACTTCGCCACCGCCCTGGATATACTGACCGATATCCTGCTCCACCCCAGGTTCGAGCCCGCAGACCTGGAAAAGGAACGCCAGGTCATCATCGAAGAGATAAACATGACCCGGGACATACCGTCGCAGCAGGTTAATCTGCTCATCGACGAGCTCCTGTGGCCCGACCATCCCCTGGGGCGCGACATCGCCGGCAGCCGGGAATCGGTGACCGCCACCAGCCGGGATAACCTGATTAGCTACCTGAAGCGCCAGTACGGGCCCGATAACACCGTGGTCGCTATCGCCGGTAACATCCGGCACCGGGAGACGGTAAGCGCCGTTAGTGAGATACTCAGCGGCTGGGCCAGTCAACAGCCGCACCTCGGATATACCGCCTTCCAGCCGAAGCCGGGCCCGCGCCTGCGCATCGAAAAGAAAGACACGGAACAGGTCCACCTCTGCCTGGCAATACCGGGCCTGCCCCTGCTTCACCCGCGGCGCTTCCCCCTCGACCTGCTCAACGTCATCCTCGGCGAGGGCATGAGCAGCCGCCTCTTTACCGAGATTCGTGAGCGTCTCGGTCTGACCTACAGCATCCACAGCTACGTCGAGCACTTCTTCGACACCGGCTCGCTAAATATCTCGGCCGGGGTAGAGCTCAGGAAACTGGAGACGGCGACCAGCGCCATCCGGGAGCAGCTTCACCAGCTTAAGGAAGGGGTGCCGGAAGAGGAGCTCATCCGGGCCAAGGAGTTCTCTAAGGGACGTCTGCTGCTACGCATGGAAGACAGCCGCAGCGTCGCCGGCTGGCTGGGAGGCCAGGAGATTCTCACCGAGCGCATTCTCACCACCGACCAGATAATCGCCATCATCGACGCTATCACCACCGAGGAGCTTAAGGAGCTGGCCCGGGAGCTAATCGCCGATAGCAAGCTGCACCTGGCCGTAGTCGGCCCCGTCACCGAAGACGAGCCGCTGGCAAAGCTGCTGGCGCTGTAAGCTATGCTAAAAGAAAATAGCCGCGGCCCTTTTCGGACCACGGCTATTATCATTATCCGGTCGGGTTACGGGATTAGTACATTCCCTCCATGCCACCACCGCCGGGCATGGGCGGGGCCTTCTCCTTCTCCGGAATATCCGTTACCAGAGAATCAGTAATCAGCACCATGGAGGCGATACTGGCCGCATTCTGCAGAGCCGAGCGCACCACCTTGGTCGGGTCGATAATACCCTTCTCCACCATACTGCCGAACTCGCCGGTATCGGCATCGAAGCCGACCCCTTTGGGGCTCTTCTTTACGGCATCCAGGATTACCGAGCCGTCGAAGCCGGCGTTCTCGGCGATACAGCGAATCGGCTCCTCGACCGCCTTACGCACGATACTGACCCCAGTAGCCTCGTCGCCGGTAACCGCCAGCTTGTCCAGCACCTTCAGGGTGTTAATCAGGGCCACGCCCCCACCGGGCAGGATGCCCTCTTCCACCGCGGCCCGGGTCGCCGACAGGGCGTCCTCAACCCGGTGCTTCTTCTCCTTGAGCTCGACCTCGGTGGCGGCACCAACTTTGATTACGGCCACGCCGCCGACCAGCTTGGCCTGGCGCTCCTGGAGCTTCTCACGGTCGAAGTCGGAGGTAGTCTCCTCTATCTGAGCCTTAATCTGCTTGATTCTGCCCTTGATAGCCTCGTCCGAGCCTTTACCCTCGATAACGGTGGTCTTGTCTTTATCGGCGACCACCCGCCGCGCCCGGCCCAGGTCTTCCACGGTGACCGAGTCCAGCTTGCGCCCCACCTCCTCCGAAATCACCTTACCGCCGGTAAGAATGGCCATGTCCTCGAGCATCGCCTTACGCCGGTCGCCGAATCCCGGAGCCTTGACCGCGAGCACATTCAGGGTTCCCCGGAGCTTGTTGACCACCAGGGTCGCCAGGGCCTCCCCCTCGATGTCCTCAGCCACAATGAGCAGGTTCTTGGAAACCTGAAGTATCTTCTCCAGGGCGGGCAATAGGTCGGCCACCGCCGAGACCTTCTTATCGGTAATCAGGATGAAGGGGTCTTCCAGCACCGTCTCCATCTTCTCGGCGTTGGTGATGAAATAAGGGCTGATATAGCCACGGTCGAACTGCATCCCCTCGACGTACTCGGTCTCGTAGGCGATACCTTTGGACTCCTCGACGGTGATGACGCCGTCCTTACCGACCTTCTCCATGACCTCGGCAATCAGGTCGCCGATTTTCTTATCAACGGCGGTGATGGTGGCTACCTGAGCAATCTGCTCCTTACCCTTGACCTGGGTAGAGGCCTTTTTCAGCCCCTCGACGATAGCCTCGGTCGCCTTCTCGATGCCCCTCTTCAGGGCCATCGCCTCGGCTCCGGCGGCCACGTTCTTAAAGCCCTCGGTGACCATGGCGTGAGCGAGCACAGTCGAGGTCGTGGTGCCGTCACCACAGGCGTCATTGGTCTTAGTAGCCGCCTCCTTGACCAGCTGCACCCCCATGTTCTCAAAGGGGTCGGGAAGCTCGATATCCTTAGCGATGGTAACCCCATCGTCAATCACCGACGGCGCGCCCCACTTCTTGTCCAGGGCCACGGCGTGTCCCTTCGGGCCCAGGGTCACCTTGACCACGTCCGCCAGAGTATCTATCCCTCTCTTCAGCGACCGCCTCACTTCCTCACCAAAGATAATCTGTTTTGCCAATTTTCCCCTCCTTCTATAACTAACGAATTTGTTACTTGGTCTTCTTAGCCAGAATGTCGCTTTCCCGCAGGATAATCAGGTCTTCATCGCCAATCTTAATCTCGGTGCCGCCGTATTTGGCGTAAACCACGATGTCGCCCTTCTTGACATCCATGGGCAGCCTCTTGCCATCGTCCGACAGCCGGCCATCACCGACCTCAATAACCTTACCCTCCTGCGGCTTCTCCTTGGCGGTATCGGGGAGCACGATGCCCCCTTTGCTTACCGTCTCCCTTTCGATGGGCTTGACGACCACCCGGTCAGCCAGCGGTTTTAGCTTCTCTGCCATCAAAGTCCTCCCTCTTGGTTTTAGATTAACCTATTTTATCATAAATTAGTTAGCACTCTCAAGTCTAGACTGCTAACTAATTTAGAATCCTACAAAAAACCGTAAGTATCAACCGCTACCATAACTATTAACAACCATTTACGGATGCTCAAGAATATTGTAACACTTTAATCAAACTTCTACTACCGCCAGGATAGCTCCCGCTGCACGCGGCACTAATTTTTCGGGACGTAACGAATTTACCCGTCGTTTTCCCGGAAGCAGTCAGGCCGGCCCCGAGCGCCTTAAGTCAGCTTGAGTCCGGGCACGACGTCCAGCCCCAGACCGTCTATCTTGCCCGCCTGAAAGTGGTAGTAGCCGGCGGCGGCAATCATGGCGGCGTTATCGGTGCACAGGATAAGCTCCGGGGCCAGCACCGGAACCGGGGAGTTCTGGGCCAGCTTCTCGTGCAGCCGCTTGTTAGCCGCCACTCCCCCCGATAGCAGCACCTGGCCAACCCGGTATTCCTTGGCGGCGGCTACGGTTTTAGCCACCAGCACCTCGACCACGGCCGCCTGAAAGGAAGCGGCGGCATCGGCCGGAGACGAGATTTTGTCCCCCTGCGCCAGGCGCAGCAGGGCCGTCTTCACTCCGCTAAAGCTAAAGTCATAGCTCCCGTTAAGCCAGGCGCGGGGCAGCTTGAGAATGTCCACCCCACCCTTGGCCGCCCGCTCGATAGCCGGACCGCCGGGGTAGCCCAGGCCGAGTATCCGGGCTGCTTTGTCGAAGGCCTCCCCGGCGGCATCGTCGCGCGTCCGGCCCACCGCCACGTAGTCCCCGTGCCCCCGCATCAAGACCAGGTCGCTGTGTCCCCCGGAGACGATTAGGCACAGCACCGGAAAGCGAACCTCAGCACCGTTAAGCCAGTTGGCGTAGATATGGCCCTCCAGGTGATTGACCCCGGCTATGGGCAGCCCACGGGCCAGAGAGATAGCCTTGGCGACATTAACCCCCACCAGCAGCGAGCCGGCCAGCCCCGGCCCGAAGGTAACGGCGATACCGTCCAGATCGTCCCAGCCGGTTTCGGCTTCGGCCAGCGCCTGCTCGATAACCGGCACCACCGCCAGGACGTGCTGCCGTGAGGCAACCTCGGGGACGACACCGCCGTAGCGGGCGTGGATTTCAACCTGTGAAGCAATCCGGTTGGAGAGGATAACCCTGCCGTCGGCCACCACCGCCGCCGCCGTCTCGTCACACGAGGTCTCGATACCCAAGATTTTCATACTCCCGAAATTATAGCATAGATAAAAGCGGTGACGATAACAGCGAGCCGGCTTTAATAAGGCCGCCACGAAGGAAACACCTTTGACACCCCTTCAGGCCGATGCTATGATGAACTTATCAATGAAACAAAACAGGAACTTCCAGAACCGGTGTCCTCCAGAGCGAGGTGATAGTCTATGACGAGTACCGAAATGATATATCTGGCGCTTTTTATCATCTGTCTCCTGCTGTCCGCCTTCTTTTCCAGCGCGGAGACAGCCTTTACCGCCCTACAACGGGTAAAAGTGGAGCACATGGTGAGCACCGGCGTGCCCGGCGCCAAAAGGATAGCCAGAATGATGCGGCACCCGGAGAAGCTGCTCTCCACCATCCTGACCGGTAACAACCTGGTCAACACCGCCGCCGCCGCCCTGGGCACCGTGCTCGCCATCTCCGTCTGGGAGACTTGGGGTATTCTCATCGCCACCATCGGGGTCAGCGTCATCCTGCTCATCTTCTGCGAGAGCACCCCCAAGCTCATCGCCGTCCATAACGCCGAGCGAATGTCCATAAAACTGGCCAAACCGGTCGAGGCGGCCTCCCGGCTCTTCGCCCCGGCAGTGCTGGCGCTGAGCGCCATCGCTTCCAGGTTCAGCAAGCTGGCCGGCGGCGAGCCGGTAGTCAGGTCTCTGGTCAGCGCCGAGGAAATCCGGACTATGATTTCGGTAGGACACAAGGAAGGCACGGTCGAGGAGGCCGAGGCCGAGATGCTGCACAAGGTCTTCGACTTCGGCGACCGGCCGGTACGGGAGGTAACCGTACCCCGCACCGAGGTAATCTGGATTGAGAAAGGCACTAAAATAGCCGACTTCTTCACCGTCTATGCCGAATCGCCGCTGTCCCGCTTCCCGGTATACGAGGAGAGCCTGGATAATGTCGTCGGCATCCTCTCGGTGAAGGACGTACTCATGGGCCTGGCCAAGGGCACCATCACCAACGACAGCACCATCGACGACCTGATTCGCCCCGCCTACTTCGCCCCGGAGACGAAACGCATCGGGGAGCTCTTTGCCGAGATGCAGGAGCAGAACTACCGCATGGCGGTGGTCGTCGACGAGTACGGCGGCACGGCGGGTATCGTCAGCCTGAGCCGCCTGGTGGAAGAGATTATCGGCCCGGTCGGGGACGAGCTTGCCGAGGCCGACCGCGACTACGAAGCCATCAACGAGTACACCTTCCACGTCGACGGCAGTATGCGCGTCGAGGAAGCCAACGAAGAGATGGGGCTGGAGCTACCCGAGGGCGAGGACTACGAAACAGTAGCCGGCTTTATCCTCAGCCTATTAGGGCGCATTCCGAAGCAGGGGAAACAGCTACGCTACAAGGGGCTAAAGATAGTAGTCACCAAGATGCGGGGCCTGAAGATAGAAGAGGTGCTCATAATCAAGGAAAAGAAGACGGAGCATGTACCGCCTGAGGGTTAGATTTACGCGGGGAGACGAGGTAAAGTATATCTCCCACCTCGACATGGTGCGCCTGTGGCACCGAGCCATCCACCGGGCCCGGCTGCCTCTGGCCTACTCCGAGGGCTTTAGCCCCCACCCCAGGATATCCCTGGCCGTACCGCTGGCCATCGGGATAACCAGCGAGGCCGAGCTGATGGACGTATTCCTGACACGACCGGTCTCCCCCCACTTCTTCAGCGGCGCGCTGGGCCAGCAATTGCCTCCGGGTATCGAAATCCGGCAGGCCAACTCCATAGCCCCCAACCAGCCCTCACTGCAGGCGCAGGTCAGGTTCGCCGAATATCAGGTTACGGTGGAGACGGAAAAAGGGAAGGCGGAGGCAGCCGCCGCCATCGCCGATTTACTCGCCAAAGAGAACCTGCCCTGGCAGCACTACCGCGATACCGGCCCGCGGAGCTACGACCTGAGGACCCTAGTCGACGACCTGTGGCTTAGCGAGTGGCACGACTCAGGTGGCAGCATCGGCATGAGGCTGCGCTGCGACTCAAGCGGCTCGGGGAGGCCGGAGCAGGTCAGCCTGGCCCTGGGTTTTACCGAGCGTCCCAAATCAATACACCGTACCAAACTCATTCTGCAAGCGAGCTAGCTTTAAAGATGAGCGCCGCCGCGAAACGAAAAGAGCCCCCGGCAGAACGGGTGCTGGGCTTCATCCGGGAGCACTGCCCGCCGGCCCCGAAGTCCTGCCTGGTGGTGGCCGTCTCCGGCGGCCCCGACTCGGTCTGTCTGCTCCACATCCTGAACGGACTTAAGGAAACGCTGGGCATCGAGCTCCACGCCGCCCACCTCAATCACCAGCTGCGCGGCGCCGAGGCCGAGGCCGATGCCGAGTACGTTGCTAACCTGGCCCAAAGCCTGGGCATTCCCCTCACCGTAGAAAAGGGCGAGGTAAAAGAGTACCAAGCGCAAAGACGCATCTCGCTGGAGGAAGCCGCCCGCGAGGTGCGCTATCGCTTCCTGGCCCAGACCGCCAGCTCCCTCGGCGCCGGAGAGGTAGCCGTCGGGCACACCAGGGACGATAACATTGAGACGATTCTGATGCACCTGATCCGGGGGAGCGGCACCAGGGGGCTTAAGGGACTCTGTCCCCGCAGCCAGTGGCCGGCCGCCGATACTAACCTCACTATCATTAGGCCCCTGCTCGGCATGAGCCGGGAGGAAACCCAGGACTACTGCCGGGAGCACGACCTCAACCCCCGGCTCGACGCCAGCAACCTGTCGCTATCGCCGTTAAGAAACCGGATTCGCCTCAAGCTGCTGCCCCAACTTAAAGGTTATAACCCCCGCATCGTCGAGGCTCTACTGCGCACGGCGCGCCTGACCGCCGACGACCTCGCCTTCCTGGAGGCAGAAGGAGTCCGCGCCTGGAACCAAATCGCCCGGCTCGAAAAAGACACGGTCATCCTGGATAAAGAGCGCCTGCTCGCTCTACCCCCGGCCATGAAGCGCCAGGTCTTGCGTCTTTCCCTGGATAAGCTCATCGGCAGCCTGAAGGACATCGAGGCCCGCCACATCGAGGAGGTAATGAACGCCCTGGATAAACCGGCGGGAAGAAGCCTTAACCTGCCCGGGGGCCTAACCTTTATCATCGAATACCAGCGCTACCTCTTAGGGAAGGAACCACCGGCCCCCCAACCACCCCTCGCAGCGGAGCTACCCTTAAATATCCCCGGGGAGACCCGGCTCCCCGGCTGGCGGGTTACGGCCAGTGTTACCGAACAAACGCCGCCGATGGAAGATGACGATGACTTAAGTGCCTGCTTTGACCTGGCTAAGACGGGCGACAGGCTCTCGGTGAGAGAGCGCCGGCCCGGCGACCGCTTTCAGCCGCTGGGCATGAACCAGCCCAAGAAGCTGAACCGGTTCATGATTGACGCCAAAATCCCCCGCTCGCGGCGTCGGAACGTCCCCGTGGTCGCTTCCCCGAGCCAGATAGTCTGGGTGGTCGGGGGACGCATCGACGACCGGGTTAAGGTCACCGGGGAAACCAGGCGGGTTCTACAGCTCCGCTTCACACCGGACTAATCTGGGACTGGTAGTCGTCCGGCGTCCTCCGCCAGCGCAGCCAGAGCGCCCAGGCGGTTACCGCCACCGCCAGGACGGCACAATAGACCTCCACCTGCAAGGAGGTAAGCACCCCCGCCGTGAGCAGCACCGCGCTGTAGTTCAGCAGGGCGTGCAGCCCGGAGGCGACAAGATAAAACTGCCACCCCTTACCCTTAGCCAGTCCGTAACCGGCCAGCGCCGAGAAGGCGGTGTGGGCAGCCACCACGAAGAACCGCTCCCAGAAACCAACCAGGGCCAGGATACCCTGAGTCTGCAGCATCGTCCCCAGCAGGCCGGAGGCAAAGATTTGATTATGCACCCACTGCGCCTCGAAGATACCGAAGGCGGCCCCGGCGGCAGCGCCGATAGCCAGGCCCAGCTTGGGGTCGAGGCTCTTGTCCTCACGCCGCCAGTACCAGACCAGGGGCACCATCTTGGCCCCTTCCTGAACCAGCCCGCTGAGCAAAATCTGCGGTATCCCGAAGAGCAGGATGTGGCTGGCGACCAGCTCCTGGCTCCAGAACCGACCAATCCCCTGCCCCACCAGAGCCTGGAGGGGAATCTGGATGAAGGCAGCCGCCGCCAGGGTAAGAAAGGCGCTGATTACCATGACCACCCAGACAGGCGCCCGCTTAAAGAGGGGCGGATAGTACGGGGTAAGCCAGACAGCGCCAAAGTAAATCGCCAGCCCAATCCCCAGGGCGCTGGGATCAGCAAAGAACGAAGTAAAAAAAGCGGTGATCGTCTGAAGCAGCATCATGCCTCCTTACATCACCCGTTTCAGCCTGGGGTTAGGGGTAACCCCGGGGATGCGGCCGCGTTTGGCGACCGGCTTTCCATCAAGCTCATGAAGGTCGGCGGTAAAGTCAATCGGTTTTGCCCCGCTGATATAGCTCCCCACCCCGAAGCCGTCAACCGGAGCGCCGCTCTCTAAAAACAGGTTGATACGCTCCACGTCGAGACCGCCGCTGACGAAGATACCCACCTTCTTAAAGCCGGCCAAATCCAGCCGGGCTCTCACCTCTTTAACCAGTTCCGGGGTAACCCGACCCCGCTCGCCGGGGGTGTCCAAGCGCACGCTCTTTAAGCGCTTCCCCAGCGCCTGAGCCACGCGCAGGCTCTCCTCGACCTCGTCCTTAAAGGTATCCACCAAAGATACCCGGGGCACCCCGGACGGCATATACTTATCGAAGGCAATGGTGGCCTCAACGGTGTCTCCGATAACGATAATCAAAGCGTGGGGCATGGTGCCGGAGGGCTCCAGCCCGGCCAGCCGGGCGCCGACGATACTGGAGCAGCCGTGGCAACCACCGATAACGGCGGCATACTCCATAACCCCGGCTACCGAGGGGTGCACGTGCCGGGCGCCGAAGCTGGTGACGGGAATACCCCGAGCGGCGGCCACGCACTCCCCGGCCGCCGTCGCCCAGCCGCTGGAGTGAGCCAAAGTCCCGCAGATAGCCGTCTCATAGAGGCCGTAGCTCTGATAAGGGGCCGTGATGCGGAGCACCACCTCTTTACGAGCCATGCTCTCGCCCTCGGCCAGGGCCCAGACCTTGCGGTTTCCCTCGGGGAGAACGCTGGCCAGCAGCGCCTTAACCTCCTCGATACCGCAGAGCATCCCGGCCCGGCCGGGGAAGACCTCCATGGTGGCCACCGGGTTCAGTTTCTCCCGCTTCAATACCTCCAGAGTGCGCGCAAAATAGATATCGGCCGTGTCCCCGGAAAGCACCGCCGGGGACGGCTCGAACCGGGCCGGTTTAAGGCGGCGGGTTCTGGGGCTAACCAGCTTAGCGCCCAATACCTTTTCCATGTGCTCCAGGGCGAAGCGGTGGGCGCGCTCGTCCGAGGAGGCGACGCAGTCGAGGGGCACCTCGACCTCGTAGTCGCGGTTCCGGGCATCGGCCACCGTGTGCAAGATGCAGATATCGGTGAGGACGCCGCAGACCACCAGCTTCTCGGGCTTGAGCTTAGCCAGCTCCTCAGCCAGCGAGGTGGCGAAGAAGCTGCTGTAACGCTTCTTGGGGATAACCTCCCCGGCATACCCGGCCAGCTCCGGGACGACCTCAGCCCCCGGAGTACCCTCGATACAGTGGGGAGGGAACATCTTAAACTCAAGGTCATCGGGGGCGTGGCGGTCGCCGATAAAGAATACCCTGGAACCCGCCTTTAGCTCCCGCTCCAGCAAGCGCCGGACATTAGGGATGATGCCGCGCGCCTTGTCTCCGGCATACAGGGGATGGCCCGTTTCCAGAAAGCAGCGGAGCATATCCACCACTAAGACTGCCTTAGCCATAGCCCCATTATCTCCTAAGCCAGATGAGTTCGCAAGCGGCGGGCCAGCTCGAACGGGTCGCTCCCGATAACGCTGGCGCCATATATCTCCATACCGCCCACGTCCGAGGCCCGGCTGCTGAGGTCTCCCCTGTCCACCAGCCAGGCCACCACCGGAAAGCCCTGCCAGCTCTCCTCGGTCGCCGCCAGGGGCGGCGTCGTCAGGCCGAGGTTAAAGCTGAAGATACCCAGCCGGTCGCGAAAGCAGGTAAGCACCTCGTAGAGCCGCTCCTTGAAAGAGAGGTTAAGCCCGTCGCTCAGGATGACAACCTCATGGTCCTTAAACGGGCTCAAGTGGGCCAGTATCCTGACCCCCTCCTTAACCAGGGCGCAGCCCACGGCGTCGTGCGCCCGGAACAGGTCGCTGAAGTAGTCAGCGTTAAACCTCTGCCGGTAGTCCAGAGCGGCCCGCCGCAGCCGCTCAATCCGGGCGTAGGGTCGTCCCCGGGCCAGCATCACCTGGGCGTGGCCGTGCTGAATCGAGGCCCCCGCCCGCCACAGGCAGTTCCAGATGAGGAAAAAGTATTTCGCCTGAGGCTCACGGTTATGAGCTCGGCGGGCCCACTCCCAGCCGACGTCGATATAGTCACTAATCTGCTCCAGAGAGAAATGAAGCGGGTTAAAATCCCGGAAGATGACCAGCCCGTGCCAGCCGTCGTACTTGGCGATGTTACCCGCGGTAACGCAGTGCTTCCCCGATACCCGGCCGAAGGGGTCTTCCGGGGTGGTATCTTCGGGAGTAGCGAAGAGGTCGCCCCGGCCGGTCTCGTCGAGCCGAATCCCGAGGCTCTCCATCTCCCTGAACTCAACGGGACGGAGACAGCGCAGCCGGTTAAAGAGGGCCTCCTCCAGGGTTATCAGGTTGGTGACCCGAACCACCTTCTGGCCGGCGACCGCGGCTACCGAGCCGAAGCGCTCTATCACCCAGGATTCCATTTCCTTAGGGACGTGCGCTTCGCCCCGGGCCGTGGCCACCTCGTAGATACGCTGAAACAGCGCCTTCTCTTGAGAAGGCAGGGAAGCCACTACCTCGTCCAGATTGCTGATGTCCGGTCTATCTACTGCCATGACCGTGCTAACTTCCACCCGCCCCGACCGACGGGTAAGGCCTTAGTGGCGGAAATGCCTCACCCCGGTAAATACCATGGCGATACCGTGCTCATCCGCCGCCTTGATTGATTCCTCGTCCCTGATCGAGCCGCCGGGCTGAATGATAGCGGTTATCCCGCCGGCCGCCGCCGACTCCACCACATCCGGGAATGGGAACATGGCATCCGAGGCCAGGACGCTGCCCCGGGTCTTATCACCGGCCTTTTCCTTGGCTATCTGGGCACTGACGATACGGCTGGGCTGACCGGCCCCCATACCCACCAGCGTCTTATCCTTAACCAGGAGGATGGCGTTGGACTTAACGTGCTTAACCGCCCGCCAGGCAAAGAGCAGGTCTTTGGTCTCGGCCGGAGTCGGGGCGCGCTTGGTTACCGTCTTCAGATTCACGCTGCCCTCGGGCAGGGAGTCCGAGTCCTGCACCAGGAAACCGCCCTTTACCCGCCGGAAATCGAGGTAGCCCGGCTCCGCCTTACCGTAGCCCGGTGGTAGCTCGGTGAGCAGGATGCGCAGGTTCTTCTTTTTCTTGAGCTGCTCCAGCGCCGCCGGCTCGTACTCCGGGGCGATAACTATCTCGTAGAAGACGGAGGCCATTTCCTGAGCCATGGCCAGGGTGAGCTTGCGGTTGCAGGCCACAATCCCGCCGAAGGCAGCCACTGGGTCGCCGCTAAAAGCGCGCCGGTAAGCTTCGGCGATGTCGTCATGACTAGCCAGACCGCAGGGGTTGGTGTGCTTGATAACGGATACCGTGGGGGCCGCAAAATCGGTGACCACCCCCCAGGCGGCGTCGGCATCCAGGATATTATTGAAGGAAAGCTCCTTCCCCCACAGCGGGTCCGCCCAGGTAATCCCGGTCGGCCTATCTTTAATCACCGACTGCTCGGCATAGAAGGCCGCCGGCTGGTGCGGGTTCTCGCCGTAGCGAAGCCCGTAGCGCTTCTTTAAGGCTACCGTCATCTCCTCAGGCAGACCTTCCATGTCCTGCCCGAGATACTGGGCGATGGCCGTGTCGTAGACGGCAACGTGCTGAAAGGCCTTCTGCGCCAGTTGCTTACGCTCCGCCAGATCGACAGTGCCCGCCTTCAGCTTTTCAATCACCAACGGATAGTCCGCCGGGTCAACCACCACGATAACGCCGGGGAAGTTCTTGGCGGCCGCCCGAATCATGGTCGGCCCGCCGATGTCGATATTCTCCAGCGCTTCCTCAATGGTAACCCCGGCCTTAGCCACCGTCTGCACGAAGGGGTAGAGATTAACCGCCACCAGGTCGATGGTCTCGATGCCGTTTTTGGCTAGCTCCTCAAGGTGGGCCGGCAGGTCGCGCCGGGCCAGAATACCGCCGTGAACCATGGGGTGCAGGGTCTTTACCCGGCCGTTAAGAATCTCGGGAAAGCCGGTGATTTCGGAGACCCCCTTTACCGGCACCCCGCCCTCGACCAGCGCCTTCTTGGTGCCGCCGGTGGAGAAGACCTCGAAGCCAAGCCGACTCAGCTCCCGGGCGAAATCACCTACCCCGGTTTTATCCGATACGCTGACAATGGCCCTCATAAATACTCCTTTCAGTACTTAAATTATTCGTTTTTTGACGAGAGCGGCGGTGCTTTGCGGACACCAGCCACCACCCCCGTATCCGGATTAACGGCTACATCTTTCCGCCCGCCAGTCGCTTCTGCACCGCCTCGCCGGTGAGCTCGCGCAGGGCATCGGCGGCAATCCAGCGAGCCGCTTTGGAATCGATACCCTGTATTTCCTTAGCGGTCTCAATCGCCGCCCGGTTCAGGTTCCGGTTTCGCTTGCCGATGTGCCGGAGCGCCCAGTTGACCGCCTTCTTTACGAAGTTACGCTCGTCGGTAGCGCCCTTAGTAATCACCGGAAGAAAGGCTATAAATCTCTCGTCTTCGGCACTCTTATCATGCCAGGCAAAGCAGGCAATCAGGGCAAAGGCCGCCCGCTTAACGAACTCCTCTTCCCGCTGCGACCACTCGCTCACCTTCCGCCAGGCAAGGGGAACCTTATCGAAGAGATTCATGCACACCTGGTCGCAGACGTCCCAGGAGTCAAAGTCCTTGACCCAGGCCTCCATCTGCGCCTCGCTAACCAGCTTCGGGTCGTCGACCATGCCCGCCAGTACCCTGGCCTCGTGAACCCCGGACGCCCAGAGCTCCTGAGCCAGGGCGTGGTCTTTGCCGGCCTCTTTGGCTATCTTCCTCAGATTGGGAATCGAAACCCCGTAGGTATTCTCCGGATTAATCCCGAAGCGGGCCATGCCCTTTACCGCCTCCGGGTCGGACAGGGACTTAAGCCGCTGCATAATTTCGTCGTATTTCATGGCCTAACTAATTACTACCCCAGCCTTACCCTCCGGCTTCACCACCTCCCCGATGACCCTGGCTTCGGGCAGGGCCCGGGTTATCTCGGGAACGCTATCCGGCGCGCAGACGACCACCATGCCGATACCCATATTAAAGACACGGTACATCTCATCCCGGCTAACCTTACCCCGCTCCTGAATCAGCCCGAAGATGGGGGGCACTACCCACGACCGGCCGTCGAAGCGCGCCGTAAGCCCCTCGGGCAGGATGCGGGGCACATTATCAATCAGACCGCCGCCGGTGATATGGGCCAGCCCCTTAGCCAGCGGCAGGATGGGCTTAAGCTCGCGGTAGTAGCTACGGTGCGGCTCGAGGAGCGCTTCCCCCAGGGTGCGCTTAAGCTCGGGGTAGTATTCGGAAAGTGCCTCTTTCGTTTCGCCGAAGACCTTACGCGCCAGAGAGTAGCCGTTGGTGTGAAGCCCGCTGGAAGCTAGCCCGATAATGCTGTCGCCGGACTCTATCTGTTCGCCCTTGATAATCTCCTCTTTCTCCACGACGCCGATGATAAAACCCACCAGGTCGTAGTCCTCACCGGCGTAGAGCCCCGGCATCTCGGCGGTCTCTCCCCCGATGAGGGCGCAGCCGGCCTCCTTACAGGCCCGGGACAGTCCCTGAGCGATAGCCGCTACCGTCTCCGGCAGCAGCCGCCCCATGGCGATATAGTCCAGGAAAAAGAGGGGCGCCGCGCCGCAGGTAAGGATGTCGTTAATGCAGTGATTAACCAGGTCGATACCGATGGTATCGTGCTTGGCCAGCGCCGAGGCAATCTTGAGCTTGGTGCCCACCCCGTCGACGCTGGACACCAGCACCGGCTGCCGGTAGCCCTTGAACTCGAAAAGCCCGCCGAAAAAGCCGACCTCGCTCAAAACCTGCGGACCGAAGGTAGTCCGGGCAAGCTTGGCTATCAGCTTCTTGGTGCCGGCCGCAGCCTCGATATTAACACCGGCTCTGGTATAGGCTTCGCTCATATCTATCACGTCCTAACAGTGAAATCCTCCTACCTCACAGGTTACCAAAGATTACCCCCGACGACAATAGCGGCCCATTGCCAACTCAAACTCTGAACTTAAAGCCCCCCGGAAAGAGAAAGGCCCCCACGGAGCCTATAGTTTTCTTCGCCATGGCCGCGCGGGCTACTTGGCATCATAGGGCAGCTGCTTCCTCGCCGCCGCAGTCTCCAGGGCCAGCTTATCCATCTCCAGCTGAACCGGTATCGGGTAGTTACCCGTGAAACAGGCCAGACAGAAAATATTTCTCGGTAAGGCCACCGCCTTAATCAACCCCTCGATACTAAGGTAACCCAGGGAATCGGCGCCGATAAAGTCCTTAATCTCGGGCACCGTCTTACGCGCCGCAATCAGCTCCCCGCGGGTAGCCATATCCACCCCGAAGAAGCAGGGGTAGCGGAGGGGTGGGGCACAGATACGCATGTGCACTTCTGCGGCCCCGGCCCGCCGTAACAGGTTGACCACCTTGGGAGTGGTGGTGCCACGCACGATGCTGTCATCGACCAGCACCACCCGCTTTCCTGACAGTATCTCGGGCAGGGGATTAAACTTCAGCTTAACGCCGATGTCCCTGATGCGCTGGTGAGGCTCGATAAAGGTGCGCCCGACGTAGCGGTTTTTAATCAGGCCTTCACCCAAGGGGATGCCGGAGCGTATGGCGTAGCCGACCCCGGCGGCGGTCGCCGAGTCGGGAACCCCCATCACCAGGTCGGCGGCCACCGGGTACTCATCGGCCAGACCGGCCCCCATCGCCTGCCGCGCCTGATAGAGCAGGCGGCCGTTAATGACGCTATCGGGACGGGCGAAATAAATGTACTCGAAGATACAAAGCGACTTCCGGGCGACGGCCGCCTGGTGACTGGTAACGCCGTTCCGGTTAATGGCGACTATCTCACCGGGCTCAATCTCCCGGATAAAGCTGGCCCCGATGTGGTCGAGAGCACAGGTCTCCGAGGCGACGACCCGGTTACCGTTAATCGCCCCGAGGCACAGCGGGCGCACCCCCAGCGGGTCGCGCACCGCGAACAGCGCCCGGTCGGCCAGAATGGTCAGCGAGTAGGCCCCCTGGAGCCGGCTCATGGCGTGCTTTATCCGGGATACCCAGTCGCCGCCCGGAGCGGAGAGGATAAGGTTAGCGATAACCTCGCTGTCGGTGGAAGAATTAAAGGTATAGCCCTGATTACAGAGCTCGCGATGCAGGTACTCGGCGTTGACGATATTCCCGTTGTGGGCGAGAGCGATGGTATGCGGGCCTTCGCCGACGATGATTGGCTGGACGTTGCTCACCCGGCTGGAGCCGCGGGTCGAGTAGCGGTTATGCCCGATGGCAATATCCCCGGTGAGTCGGCTCAGAGACTCCTCGCTGAACACCTGAGAGACCAGGCCCATATCGGCACAGAGGTGAATTCCCCGGCCGTCGGTAGTGGCAATACCGGCGCTCTCCTGGCCACGATGCTGAAGAGCGAATAGTGCGAAGAAGGTAAGCCGAGCTACATCCTCATCCGGGGCATAGACACCAAAAACGCCGCAAGCCTCGCGCAAACCTCGCCTGCCTTCCAGTTCAGTCCAGCCAACCCCCTCCACTATGAATTATAATCAATTTGTCTTACCGGGGTCAATTTATGGTGCCACGTCAGAGCTGAGCGACTCCTACTCCGGGAGAAATTTTACCGCCGAGCTTGACAAAAGGTATACCCAGAGTAATAATTCTAGTAGAACTATTTTCTGTTACCGAAATAACCCGCACAGGATTAGTTTAAGGAGGCAGATGATGGGTGAACTAACCGTTTATAGTTTTAAGGTTGATAAGGAACAGCTCGAGCGCGCCAAGAGGTTCTTCGACCGGCAGGGAACCCCGCTTCAGCACAGCATGCGCGACCTGGTCGACGTGGCCGCCGACTGCGAAAAGTGCATCGAGCTCCACGAAGAAGACGCTTCGCTCGGCGAGCTACAGAGCGCCTTCGCCACCCTGCTGGCCAGCTGTAAGGCTACCTCGTACATGAGCAGCCTGCTTCAGGACGCCGTGATGAAGATTGCCAAATTGAGCCAGGTACCCCTGGACTTCATCAGTAACGTCCTGGGAGCCGCCCAGCGCGTCAAACCGGCCGTAGTACGCCGGATGTAGTCAAAATCTCCCCCCGGGGTAGATAAATCGGGGGCGCTTGCCCGCCGAAATCAGTACTGTGGGAGTTAACATGAGCAAAGTAGCTGTTCTCACCGACACTGTCACCGAGATGCCCCAAGAGCTAGCCGACGAATACTGTATTAAACTGGCGCCCATAAGTATCATTATCGACGGCAAGCAGTACCCCGAAAACGAGATAGACCTGGTGTGGTACCGCAGCCAGATACCGAAGTGGAAGGAGCTAGGTAAGATACCTAGCTCCTCGGCTATCTCGGTAGGCCATTTTCTGGAAGCCTACCGGGAGCTGAGCCGGGAGGCGGAGGCCGTCTTATACGTCGGCCACAGCTCGCAGTTCGGGGTATCGGTCAGTAACGCCCGGCAGGCCCAAAAGCTGGCCGGGGAAGAGCTGCCCCGGGTCGCCATCGAGGTAGTCGATACCTACACCGTCTGCGGCGCCCAGATGCTTATCGCCATAGAAGCCGCCCGGGCGGCCGCCGCCGGCCAGGAGCTATCCCAGGTAGCCGGCTTGGCCCATGAGCTGGTGAAAAAGGTCAACATGGTCGCCCTCTTCGACGACCTGTCCCTGCTGGCCAAGGGGGGCCGGATACACAAGGTCCGCCCCTGGGCAAGCTCCCGAATCACCAACACCACCCTCCTGGAGGCAAACAGCGTCACCGGAGGGCAGATGACGCCGCTGGCCCGGTGCCGAACCAGGCCCCAGGTAGTGGAGAAGCTCTTCGAGACCATAGCAGAGAGAAGTCAGGGCGGGAAGCTGCACGTGGCCATAAACCACGTCGACAGTCTCGCCGAAGCTGAGGAGCTTAAGGAGCTAGCTGCTTCGCGCTTCCCCTGCGCCGAGGTCTTTATCACCCCACTCTACCCCCTGGTCATCAACCATACCGGGCTGGAGTCCCTGCAATTCTGCTGGTGGAGCGAGAACTGAGCCATCCAGCCGTCCATAGAGTCCAAATAT
>JAFGFP010000029.1 GCA_016931015.1 Dehalococcoidales bacterium | reverse complement strand
CGGCCTATCTCCGAGCTCATGATTTTAAGTCCGCTGCGTCTGCCAATTCCGCCACCCCGGCTAAAAGAAATTGGAGGCGACGACCGGATTCGAACCGGTGAATAGCGGTTTTGCAGACCGCCGCCTTAACCACTTGGCTACGTCGCCCCACCCATACCGGAAATGCGGTTGCCTCAAGCGGAGGCTCGGGCACCTGCTTCTCAAGCCCTATTATTCTATGTCAAAACTTGGTATGATGCAAGAGCCGGGCTAGCCGCCGGAGGCACCGCCGGAACTTGACAAAACCAGGCGTAGAATGCTAATCTATTAAGTAGGAAAACACTTTCCTACTGACGCGGTTACAAAGGAGCAGGTAAGTTGGCTACGGTTCTGGTTAACGAAGAGGTCTGTATCGGCTGCGGGCTGTGCCAGGTGTACTGCCTCACGGAGCACTCCGCCTCGAAGGACATCATCAAGGCCTACAAGCGGGAGACGCCCCGTCCCATACCCCGCGTCCGCGTGGAGCGGTGGGGGGAGGACTGGCTCGCCGTCCGCTGCCAGCACTGCGAGACGCCCTGGTGCGTCTACGCCTGCCTCACCGGGGCCTTGAACAAAGACCCGGCAACGGGTATAGTTAGCATTGACTCCGAGAAGTGCATCGGCTGCGGCACCTGCCTCCTGGCCTGCCCCTACGGGGCGCTGAGTCTGGACAGAGACGACCACGTGGTTGTTAAGTGCGACCGCTGTCCCGACCAGGAGATACCGGTCTGCGTCGCCAACTGCCCCAACGAAGCGCTGATACTGGTCAAAGAACCGGAACCAGCCCCCGAAGGAGCCGCCAAGGCCGCGGCGGACGCCGCTTAAAGAGGCTTGTCATGAACCGCTCACCACAGAAAGAGATTACTATCATCGACTACGGCGCCGGTAACCTGCGCAGCGTGGCTAACGCCACTCTCAAGCTGGGCTACCAGCCGGTGGTAACCAGCGACCCCGATAAAGTAACCGCCGCCCGGATAGTAATCCTGCCCGGGGTCGGCGCCGCCGCCGATACCGTAAGCAGCCTGAGAAAGCTGGGCATGGAGACAGTCATCCACCGCCTGGTCGAGGAGAGGCGGCCGCTTCTTGCCATCTGCGTCGGCCTGCAGGTCTTACTCTCCGAGACCGAGGAGGGGGGACTGCACCCGTGCTTCGGGATAGTGCCGGGCCGGGTGAGAAAGCTGCCCGAGGGACAGAAGGTGCCCCACATGGGCTGGAACCAGGTAAAGCAGCGCTTACCGCACCCGATTTTTGAGGGCATCCCGGACGAGGCCAACTTCTACTTCGCCCACAGCTACTATGCCGACCCGAGCGATAGCTCGGTGGTGGCCGGCACCACGGACTGCGGGGCGTCCATTTGCAGCGTCCTGGCCAAGGACAACCTGGTAGCCACCCAGTTCCACCCGGAGAAGAGCGGCGACTACGGCTTGAGAGTCTATGACAACTTCCTGCGCCTGGCAGAGCAGAGTTAGCCAGCCCGAACGGAGAAGGAAACCATGATAAGCACTAAGTACCTGATTATCGGCAACTCGGCCGGCGGTATCGGCGCCGCCGAGGCGATACGCGAGGTGGATAAGGACGGCTCCATCCTGATTATCTCCGACGAACCCTATCCCGCCTACTCGCGGCCCATGATAGCGGACTACCTCGGCCGGGGATGCTCCCTGGAGAAGATGCTCTACCGGCCGGAGGACTTCTACCAGAAGCTTAACGTCCAGACCCGGCTGGGGGAAAAGGCCGTCCGCCTCGACACCAAAAAGCACACCGTTGAGCTGGACGACGGCGAGCAAGTCGCCTGGGAGAAGCTGCTGCTGGCTACCGGGGGGACGCCCATCGTCCCGCAGATAGAGGGCATCGAGCGCCAGGGGGTCTTCAGCTTCACCACCCTCGACGATGCCAAGGCGGTTAGCGAGTTCCTCGAAGGTAAGACGGGCCGGGCGGTGGTCATCGGGGGCGGCCTCATCGGAGTCAGCGCCACCGAGGCCCTGGTCGAGCGGGGAGTCAAGGTTACTATCGTCGAGATGAAAGAGCGCATACTGAACGTGATGCTCGACGAGGAGACCTCGGACATGGAGGCGGCCGCCTTAAAGCAGGCCGGAGTCGAGATTATAACCGGACACACGGTGGCTAAGATAAACGGCGCTGCCGATACGGGCGGGGTGAGCGGTGTTACCCTGGATGACGAAAGCCCGATAAACTGCAACCTGGTGGTGGTGGCTATCGGCGTCCGACCGCGCACCGAGCTCGTGGCTGAGACCGGAATCGAGGTAAACCGGGGCATCATCGTCAGCCGGCAAATGGCTACCTCCGAGCCCGACGTTTACGCCTGCGGTGATGCCACCGAGGCCTATGACTTTGTCTATAACGAGAACCGGCTGACCCCCATCTGGCCCAACGCCTACCTCGGGGGCAGGGTGGCCGGTCTTAACATGGCCGGTGTCCCTACCGATTACCCCGGCGGCACCGCCATGAACTCACTGAAATACTTCGGGGTGGAGATTGCCTCCGCGGGCATGGTTTTCCCCGATGACAAGTGCGAGGTAATCAGCCGCCGCTACGGCGACATCTACCGCAAGGTTATCCTGAAAGACGGGCTCGTTACCGGGATGGTCTTTGCCGGCGATACCGAGAAAGCGGGCATCGTCTTCAGCCTGATGCGGGATAAAGTGCCCACCGACGGCTTTAAGGAAGCCCTGGTCGCCGAGGATTTCAGTTTGGCGGCCCTACCCGAGGAGATATGGCGGCCGCGCCTGACGGCGATGCCCCAGGGCGAAGTCACCGTGGTAACCGCCCCGGAGCAGCCCGAGGAAATGCCGGCCGGCGATTAGACCGGACCAGTCCAGGAGTCAATGATGAAGAATCTAAGCCAGGTGCAGAACCCCTACCGCGACGATAAGGTAATCGACGCCTGCTCCATCTTCGGGGCCATGGCCACCTCCGGGAGGTGTTTCTCCGGGAAGGGGGTCATCAGGGCGATTGCCAACATGCACGACCGCGGTAACGGGCTGGGCGGCGGTTTCGCTGTCTACGGGCTCTACCCGGATTACGCCGACCACTACGCCTTTCATATCATGTTTTTATGTCACGAGAGCCGGGCCGAAGTCGAGGCCTTCCTCAAGCAGCGCTTCTGCGTGGCTAAGGCCGAGGAAGTGCCGACCCAGCCCACCAGCGCCATCGTGAACCCGCCGCTGGTCTGGCGCTACTTTCTGGAGGTAGACCCCAGGGAGTGCGACGGCCAGTCACCGGATGATTACGTCGTGGAACGGGTCATGGAGATAAACACCGGTTTTCGGGATGCCTTTGTCTTCTCCAGCGGCAAGAACATGGGGGTATTCAAGGGGGTCGGCTACCCCGAGGAAATCGCCGAGTACTTCTGCCTGGAGCAGTACCAGGGCTATCTCTGGACGGCTCACGGCCGCTTTCCGACCAACACCCCGGGCTGGTGGGGGGGCGCCCACCCATTCTGCATCCTGGACTGGACGGTGGTGCATAACGGCGAGATATCCTCCTACGGCACGAACCGGCGCTACCTGGAGCAGTTCGGCTACCTCTGCACCATGCAGACCGATACCGAGGTGGTCGCCTATGCCGTCGATT
>JAFGFP010000028.1 GCA_016931015.1 Dehalococcoidales bacterium | reverse complement strand
GAGCGCTTTTACCGGGCGGACAGGTCTCGGGCCCGGGCTACTGGGGGTAGCGGTCTGGGGCTTACCATCGCCAAGTATATCGTCGAGGCCCACGGGGGCAGTATCGAGGTAAAGAGCGAGCCGGGTAAGGGCAGCCGCTTTGCCTTTACCGTGCCCCTTGCCGAAACCGCCTCCCAAACTGATGAAACTGATGAGGTCGCCCCGGCGGCCTAGCCGGCTAAAGATACCCGGCTTACTTACTCTGACTTACTCTTACTACCGCCTTTGTGCCATACCTTGCGGCTCACCAAAACGCTGATAGCCACGCTGATGGCGACTATCAGCACGTATACTCCCCACTGAGGGATAAAGCTCACGAAGAACGACCGTGGCGTTGACCAGTCGCTCTCATTAGAGGCCCCGTCGACCGCCCGCACCCGCCAGTAGTACGGGGTATCTCGGTCCGTGGTCTGGAGCCCTTCTTCCCGGGCCAGGGTGTATTGGGGCTGAGTTAGTCCCTGTTTCTCCAGGAGCAGGGTGCTGAAGCTGTTGTCGGGGGCAATCTGCAGGCGGTAGCTTACCCCGCTGGGGTCGCTTACCGCTTCCCAGCTAAAGGCGGGCCTCGAGCTCTGCCGGGCGCCGTTCTCCGGTGACGTCAGGGCCGGTACCGGCGGCGCCTCCGACTCCATGGTAAAGGTGGCCGTAATGGTGTTGAAGCTGTCGCTGGCGGTGACGCTGTGGTGGCCGTGCTGGCTTGTCGGGGCCGGGAAGGAGACGGTAAAAGCCCCGTTAGCATCGGCGCTGGTGGTGGCGGCCACCGTCTCGTCATACTGGATGGTTACCGCCCCGGCGAAGCCGGTGCCGGTGATCGTAATCAGGGTGCCCACGTGTCCCGTGTCCGGCTCAAGTTCGGTGCTGGTGGTGATGGTGAAGATGGCCTCGGCGCTGACCAGGCCGTCGTTTGCGGAGATGGTGTAGTTACCGCTTGAGTTCTGGGGGACCTTGAAATAGTCGGTAAAGCTGCCGTCGATATCGCTGGCCGCGGTTCTGACGTGGCTCTGGGCAAACCGTATGGTGACCACTTTGTTAGCCCCGAAGCCGGTGCCGCTTACGGTCACCTCGACCCCGATGGGGCCGCTGGTGGGGCTGAGGTCGATGCCGGGTAGTACGTTCAGGCTGGCGCTGTCGGAGTTAGTGCCGTCGCTGGCTTCTATGGTGTGCGCCCCGCTGGTGCCCTCCGGCACTTCGAACTCGACCTCGAAGCAGCCGGTATTGTCGGAGCGGACGGTCACCGGGCTGGTGATAAGCCCGTCGTCGTCGAAGGTCATGGTGATCACCCGGCTGGAGCGAAAGCCGGTGCCGGTAACCGTTATCGTGTCCCGGTAGCTTCCGGCATCGGTGGAGAGGCTTATGTTGGCCAGTATGGTAAACTCGGCCTCGGCGGTGTATCTCCCGTCGCTGGCTCTTATCTCGGGGTTTCGATTGAGGCAGGTCGGCACGTAGAAGCTGGCCGTAAAGCTGCCGTTTTCGTCGCTGGTTACCGCCGAGGGGCTGGTGGCGACCTCCTCATCGTCGAAGCTGATGGTTATATCGCGCTCGTCCCGGAAGCCGGTGCCGATGACGGTGACCTTGCTCCCGGTCGGGCCCCGCTCCGGGGTAATCGAGATTGACTGGGTTACCGATAGCCGGGTCGTCAGCCGGTAGATGTTATCGTAGGCGGTCACCTCGTGGCTGCCGAGCTCGCTCTCGGGCACCCGGAATATGGCGCTGAAGCTGCCTTTGCTATCCGTGGCCGTGGTGGTCATGGTCTGGTTGTCGAACTTAACCGTGATTCCCCGGCTGGCCCGGAAGCCCTTTCCGTAGACGTAGAGATTTTCGTCGACGATAACCGAGGTCTGGGAGAGTTCGAGGCTCGGTTCCACGGTGAAGTAGTCGCTTGAGTATTCGTGTGCCGTCTGCACCCGTACCTCGTACGAGCCGCCGGGCGCTTCGGGAACGGTGAGGAAGTGAGCTATCGTGCCGTCGCCGGCCACGATGCCGATGCTCACCGTTTCAAAGTCGGTGTCGTAGGCAAAGTAGGTCCTGAAGGTGCTCCCGGGGGTAAATCCGGTGCCGCTGACGTGTACCAGCGAGTCCACCATGCCTTCGTCCGGGGATACCGTCACCGAGACGGCGGCCAGGGCTGGTTCGGCCGTTACCACTAGGAGGGCCAGGGGGAGGCTGGCGGTGAGGAACAGGGTTGCTAATCGGTGCCAGAGTTTCATTTTGAGACCTCCGCACGTTTAGTGTGGGTTGATTATAGCACTAAAACGGGCGATGTCAAGGGCCGGTTTTAGAGGCTGGAACGTCGGGAAAAGCTGGGTACACTTTACATAATATGCGAAAGAAGGGCGTATGGGCTTAGGTTTCTGCGCTGTCGCTGGCGGCGCCGGCCCACTAGTCAGGTTTGGTACAGACCCTGAGATAGCAAGAGAATATTTTACCGTTCAGGTCTATCTTACAGCCCGGTTTCTGCTGAGCTGTTATCTCCCTCTTGCAGCAGTCTTTGAGGTAGCTGAAGATGGCTCCGTTTAGCACCGCCGGGAAGCGCCAGGCGAAGATGCTGGTGATGATAGTCCCCCGGATGGTGAACAGGTCATCCAGTTCGACCAGTTTCGGCGCCAGATAGGTGCTGAGCTTGTCCAGTTTCAGCCCCTCGGTGGCGCTCAGGTGGTGTCTTAAGCGGGTGTGATAGATAAGGTCGAAGGAGTTCTGTGGTAGTACCTCCAGATCGAAGGCGTCTGCCTTGAGCAGCACCACCGTAAATCTATGAGAGGCGGCCTCGGCTTTCAGGGCCTTTAGCTCTTCGGTGCCCAGGTGCGAGATTGTCTTTACCTGGAGCAGGCCCTTGGCTTCGAGTTTTTCGAATTTGGACTGGGCCACCTCGAAGCTGGGTGGGGAGTAGTCGATGCCGATAAAGATTAGTGGGAACTTGAACCGGTTTCTAATTAGCTGGTAGATAACCTGCCGCTCCAGCTCCATACCTCCGCAGCCGATGCTAGCCAACGTGATGGGCTCTTGCTTGGTCTCTTTCAGTCTTTCCACTTCCTGGATTATCCGGTTCGTGATTGGTTCCAGACTGTGCATCCATACCTCGAACCAGGAAAGGGTCTCTAGGACCATCTTCTGCCACTCGGGGAAGGGCATGTCCAAAAGCTCGACGATGCGGGCACGGTTTTTCCTGAGCTTGGGGGCCCGGAAGACCAACCACCAGGCATAGCCGAAGGGCGACCTTATTGCCCGGAAGAACTCAGTGTTCTGTTTTACGGCTTCCTTATATTCCGAGTTTGATTCCAGAGACTTCAAATCGACCAGGATTTCCCTGATTTCGGCTCGCCGGCTGTAACCTCTCCGGTAGGGAACAACATAGCTGAGGGCGATCAGGGCGCCCAGAACGGCTAGGATTACGATGACGACGGTTATCGCTCTTCTCCTTCTCGCTTATTTTCTTTCACGACTCTGTAGTTTCTGCTTAGAGGGTACCGGGCACGTTAGCCCGGTTACCTGGTTAATTCGGAATCGGTAGGCAGCCCTGGAGGTTAAGCCGGCTCAATGCCGACCTCCGGCTAGGTTACCGATGGAATTGAGACCGTTCTCTTAATATACCAGTTATCGCGGTGTCCTGTCATTTCGGGTGCTGGTCGGTGTCGGCTAGTCTTCGGCCCACCAGCCGAAGATGCGGGTTCCTAACCCGGTATGGCTCGTTACCAGCGGCCCTATCTCGCTGACGTAGATTTCCTGGACAGGGAAGTTGGCCAGCGCCTTTTCTCGCAGCTCCTCGGCTTCCGCCGGTACGTCGGCGTGGTTTATGGCTACGTGTAGCTTGCGACCGCCGCTTCTCTCCTTGACCACGCTAAAAAGCGTCTTCAGTAGCTCGCCTTTGGTTTTACATCTGGCCAGAGGGGACATCTCTCCGTTGGTGGCCACATTCATATGCAGGAGTACCGAGTTGGTTATCTTGGAGGCCGCCCAGGGGCGGGCCCGGTGTATCCGGCCTCCCTTAGCCAGGTAGTAGAGGTTGTCCATCAGGGCAATGAAGTTGACCTTTTCCGTCATGCTGCGGGCAACCTTGACTACCTCGGTAAAGCTCTGGCCGGCGTTAGCCGCTCTGGCTACTTCCAGGGTGGCCAGCATCTGGGGACTGCAGGCGGTCTGGCAGTCAACAACCTCTATCTGGGTTTTAGAGAGCTCGTCCTGGACGAGCGCCTTGGCTTGTGAGGAAGCGCTTACCGCCATGCCCAGCTTGGCACTGTAGGCGAGGTAGACAATGCCTTCATACTGCTCGCTCAGCCGGCGGTAGGCCCTCACGAAGTCATCGGTGGAGGGAGATGAGGTGGTCGGTATCCTATCCTCCTTCTTCCATTTCGGCATATGCTGGTAGAACCAGGCCAGGTCTATCTCGTTCTCGTAGTGTGACTTGCCGTCTATGATAACGTGGGTCGGTAGCAGCGTGATATCGTTCTCCTCGACGACTTGCTTGGGCATATAGCTTACGGAATCGGTCATGACAGCTACCTTTTTCATGGCGTGCTCCTTTCAGCTTAGTATAGTGCTAATAATACTTGGGGGATACGATTTTAGTCAATGCCTGATTTTGAAACGAAGCAGGTTTCGCTGTCGCTGTGGAAAAGACGGCTGCGCGATAATTGCTCTGCTGAGACGTTGGGGATGGCGCTCTAACTGGCGCTACTTCTTGAGCCGCTCGAGGACGGCTTCCGCCCCGTCCGGGTCGCTTACCTTGAGCACCACGGTCGCCTTTCCGGCCTCGCTCTGGATGAAGGCGTAGAAATACTCCAGGTTGATGCCGGCTTCAGCCAGGGGCTCGACGACAGCCTTCAGCAGCCCGCCGGGGACGTCGGGCACCTGGTAGGAAAGGACGTCGTTCACCCGTAGGGTAAACCCGGCCTCGTGCAGCGCCTTAACGGCCTTGTCCATGTTGGAGACCACCAGGCGTACGATGCCGAAGTCGGCGGAGTCGGCTACGGACAAGGCCAGGATGTCGATCTTACTGCGGGCGAGGGGTGTCAGCATGTCCACCAGACGCCCGGCCTCATTACCCGCGAATACCGATACCTGTTTTATTCTCATTCTCGTTTCCTCCCCAGGCCGCACTGGTTTTAGTTAAGGCTGGCGGCGGTCGATAACGCGTCTGGCTTTACCCTCGCTGCGCGCGATGCTCCGGGGCTCCACCAGCTTAATCCGGGCCGAAATCCCGAGGACGCTGTTTATCTCCGCCCGTACTCTCTCTTCCATCTCTTCCAGCCCGCGTAACTCGTCGCTGAAGATGGACTCGGAGACCTCGACCAGTATCTCGATTTTGTCCAGATGGTGCTCCCGGTCGACGATTATCTGGTAGTGCGGTGCCACTCCCTCAACGGAGAGCAGGGCGCTCTCGATCTGAGTCGGGAAGACGTTCACCCCGCGGATGATGAGCATATCGTCGGTGCGCCCGCAAATCTT
>JAFGFP010000027.1 GCA_016931015.1 Dehalococcoidales bacterium | reverse complement strand
TTAGTCTCTGCCGGATTTCCGCCTGCTTCACGTGCAGCAGTTGTCGGATGTGCTCCGCCGTGAGGTCGTCGTTCAGTAGCTGGCTGACCTCTTCGAGTGACAGGCCGAGGTTCTTGAGCACTATTATCCGGTTGAGACGGGGCAGTTGCTCCGCCGAGTAATAACGGTAGCCGGTGAAGCGGTCCACCGAGACCGGCTTGAGCAGCCCGATTTCATCATAGTAACGCAGTGCCTTGACCGTGACCCGGCTCAGGCGGGAAAAGTCGCCGATTTTAAGCATTGGTTGACTCCATATTCAGTTGTCTTTGAAGGCGCCTTCAGGGTACAGTATAGGGCCTCCCGTAGCGGGAGAGTCAAGGGGGTTTTGGGGAGATTGAAGCCGTGCCTCTAAAGGGCTATACTATCTCCGGGGGTTCAGCCATGACGGAGTTCAAGATAGTCTCCGATTTCAAGCCCACCGGCGACCAGCCGGCGGCGGTGGACGGGCTGGTGCGAGGTTTACATAACGGCTACCAGCAGCAGACGCTGTTGGGGGTTACCGGCAGCGGCAAGACCTTCACCATGGCTAACGTCATCGCCCGTTGCCAGCGGCCGACCCTGGTCATCAGCCACAATAAGACCCTGGCGGCTCAACTGGCGGCGGAGTTCCGGGACTTCTTTCCCGATAACGCCGTGGAGTACTTCGTCAGCTATTACGATTACTACCAGCCCGAGGCCTACGTTCCCCAGCACGACCTCTACATCGAGAAGGACGCCGACATCAACGAGGAAATCGACAAGCTGCGCCACTCGGCTACCCGCGCCCTCTTCGAGCGCCGCGACGTGGTTATCGTGGCCTCGGTATCCTGTATCTACGGCCTGGGCGAGCCGGAGGAGTACCGTGGCTTCGTCTGCACCCTGAAGCGGGGCGCGGCCTACCCCCGGACGGAGCTTTTGCGCCGTCTGGTGGACATGCAGTACCAGCGCAACGATGTCGATTTCACCCGGGGCCGGTTTCGTATCCGCGGTGATACCCTGGAGATTCAGCCGTCCTACGAGGTGCTGGCGGTGCGCGTCGAGTTCTTCGGCGACGACATCGAGCGCATCATGGAGATAGACCCGCTCACCGGGGAGCTCCTCCGCGAGCTGGACAGCGTGGACATCTATCCCGCCAAGCACTTCGTTACCTCTCGCGATAAGCTTGAGCGGGCTGTCGAGAGCATTAAGGCGGAGCTTACGGAGAGGCTGGCCGAGCTTAAAGGGCAGGGTAAGCTCCTTGAGGCCTCACGCCTCGAAGCGCGCACCAACTACGACCTGGAGATGCTTCAGGAGGCAGGCTACTGCTCCGGGGTGGAGAACTACTCCCGCCACCTCTCCGGACGCGCCCCGGGGAGCCCGCCCTGGACGCTCCTGGACTACTTCCCCGAGGACTTCCTGATGGTTATCGACGAGTCGCACATGACCCTGCCCCAGATTCGGGGGATGTATCACGGCGACCGCTCGCGCAAGGAGACGCTGGTGGAGTACGGCTTCCGCCTGCCCTCGGCCCTGGATAACCGCCCCCTTAACTTCACCGAGTTCAACCAGCATATCAACCAGGTTATCTACACCTCGGCGACCCCGGCCCGCTACGAGTACGAGCACAGCCAGCAGGTGGTGGAGCAGTTGGTGCGCCCCACCGGGCTCCTTGAGCCCACCATCGAGGTTAAGCCGACCAAGGGGCAGATTGACGACCTCCTCGACCAGATTAAGACCCGGGTCGACCGGGAGGAGCGCTGCCTGGTGACCACCCTGACCAAGCGCATGGCCGAGGAGCTGGCGGAGTACCTGGTGGAGATGGGCGTTAAGACCCACTATCTTCATTCCGAGATTAATACCCTGGAGCGGGTGGACATCCTGCGGGCGCTCCGTCTCGGGGTCTACGACGTGGTGGTCGGTATCAACCTGCTCCGCGAGGGGCTCGACCTGCCCGAGGTGAGCCTGGTGGCCATCCTGGACGCCGACAAAGAGGGCTACCTCCGCTCTGAGGAAGCCCTGATTCAGACTATGGGGCGCGCCTCGCGGCACATCGACGGGCACGTGATTATGTACGCCGACACCGTTACCGGCTCCATGTCGCGGGCGATAGAGGAGACCAAGCGCCGCCGCCGGATTCAGGAAGCTTATAATAAAGAGCACGGCATCACTCCGCGCGGGATAAGGAAGGCCATCCGCGATATCACGGAGCGGGTGCGCGCCGTCGCCGAGCCCCGCGCCCCCTATCAGGCGGCCGCCCCGCTCTCCAAAGGGGACATCGCCCGTCTCATTAAGGACTTGGAAGCGCAGATGAAGACGGCGGCCCGCAACCTGGAGTTCGAGAAGGCGGCCCTCCTGCGCGACCGCATCATCGAGCTGCGACAGGAAATTGACCCTATCGAGATAAAGAAATGAGCAGCGATAATATCGAAACGAGGCAGGAGCGCCGTGCGAAGAAGCTGCGGCGCAAACGGGAGCGCATCCCCAAGCACGGTAAGAACCTGGCTAAGGTGTATTTCGACGCCGTTTTGAAGCGGTTAAGAGGTAAGTAGTCTAGATACTGAATAGGGAGGTGCCTTATGTCACTTGTCCCCGCCTTTGAAATCGGGCTGTGGAACGCCTGGATTCTCATGCTCGTTGACGCTGCGACCATGCCCATCTTTCTTCGTATCGCCCGGGGAAGAGGTTCACCATCCCCCTCCGCTACGCTGGCTAAAATGTCCCGGTCTCACAAGATAATTGCCGTTGCCTCGAAGGTAATCTATATCCCCGCCCTGGTGTACTCGGTCTTTCTGCCCCTGGAGTTAGGCACGGTGTGGTTCTACGTGGGGCTGCCTATCGCCGTCGTCGGGCTGGTGATGAACAAGGTAGTCCTGGCGAACTGGGCGGCGGCCCCGCCCGACAAACCGCTTACCCAAGGGCTGTACCGCTATTCCCGGCACCCGATGTACGTCGCCGCCTTTATCTCCTTTCTGGGGATAAGTATCGCCACCGCTTCCTGGGTCTTCCTGGTCTTTACCGTGGTGATTACCGCCATGTCTTTCTACTATGCCCCTCTGGAGGAGCAGGCCTGCCTGGAGAAGTACGGCGATAGCTACCGTGACTACCTGAAGCGCACCCCGAGGTTTTTAGGGATGCCGAAGGGATGGCGGGGTGAGACGACAAGGGAAGGTAAAGCAAGAAATGTTTAAGTCTTTTCCCCATGGATTACCGTTGCTAACCCACTTCCTATGCCCAGACCAAATATATATTCGGTCACGCCTGACGCATCGTGAATTCTCTCAATGATACTTTTTACGTCTTCTCTTGCTCGCTTGGAATTTTCTAAACTGCAATACGTCTCCCATTCTGTTTCAGGAAGTCTATACATATAATCATCTAGTTCAGCGCCAGTAGCACTAATCAGATCCTCGGACTTAAGAACTACGGACTTGCCGTGAGCAACGTCGTTTCTGAATTTGAATAATTCCTTGATTGTCTGAAAAGGGCGTTTGCCATCATCCTTGTCAACCCCCAGCTTCTCTGCTATAACGTTCAGTTTCTTTTGTGGGGAGAGTTGTTCAAGATCATCCCAACAACTAAATATTTGTTTACCTATATGATTAAGATATGCCTCAAGCGTGAACGCTGTAAAAATGAGACTCGCCATTAATTCATAGTACGAACCTTTTGCCTTTCTCTCTCCTCTATCTAACATCACGTGAGATGCGTGCCATATTTCTGCGTATGTAATTACCTGCCTCTCTTTAGTAACTTTTATACTTCGCCTTTCCATTCTTATTCCTCCCTGGCTTCGCCCTCCTCCGTAAGCTGCTCCATGATGCGGGCGGCCCGGGGGTAACCGATGCGCAGCTTGCGCTGCAGGAAAGATGTCGAGACGTGGGTGTGCTCCTTTAAGAGCTTTCGCGCGGATTCCAGAAGCGGGTCCTCCGGGTAGGCGCCCCTGGCGCTGTCCGGTGCCGAGACCCCTTCAATCTCCAGCGAGGACATCTCTTCTTTTTTCTGGCTGCCCCAGAAGTAGACCAGGCGCTCGGTCTCGGCGTCGGAGACGTAGCAGCCCTGGAGGCGCTTGGGCTTGGCGGCCTCGGTGGGCATGTAAAGCATATCGCCCCGCCCCAGGAGCTTCTCGGCGCCGCCGATATCGAGGATGGTGCGCGAGTCCACCTGAGAGGTCACGGCGAAGCTGATGCGGGTCGGGAAGTTGGCCTTGATGAGGCCGGTAACCACGTCTACCGAGGGGCGTTGGGTGGCCACCACCAGGTGGATGCCGGTGGCCCGGGCCAGCTGGGCCAGGCGGCAGAGGATGTGCTCGACTTCGTCGAAGCCGGTCATCATCAGGTCGGCCAGCTCGTCGATGACGAGCACCAGGTAGGGGAGCTTATCTTCGCCCTCCCGGTTCTTATTGTAGCCTTCGATGTTGCGGGCGCTGACGGTGGCCAGCTTCTGATAGCGCTTGTCCATCTCCTGATTGAGCCAGCGGAGCGTGGTCAGGGCCTTACTGGTATCGACGATAACCGGCACCGCCAGGTGGGGGATGCTGTTAAACGGGGTGAGCTCCACCCGCTTCGGGTCAACCATAATAAGGCGGACGCTGTTGGGCGAGTTGTGCAGGAGCAGGCAGCAGATGATGGAGTTAAGACAGACCGTCTTACCGCTGCCGGTGGCTCCGGCGATGAGCAGGTGCGGCATCTTGGTCAGGTCGCCGACCACGGCTTCCCCGCCGGCCCCCTTACCCAGCGCCAGGGTGAGCCGGGACTTGGCGCTCATCTTCTGAAAGGAGCTGGTCTCGATAACGCCGCGCAGGTTGACCATGCCCAGGGTGGTGTTGGGCACCTCGATGCCGACCACCGGTTTTCCCGGCACCGGGGCCTCGATTCTGATGCTGGGGGCGGCCAGGGCTAGGGCCAGGTCGTTAGCCAGGGCCGTGATTTTGTCCACCTTGACCCTGGTCTTGGAGACCTCTTCCAGTCTGACGGTAACGTTACCGTCCCGGTCTCGCTCCTTTATCTCCTTCATCTTTCTATCCCAGCCCGGTTCCACCCCGAACTGGGTAACGGTCGGCCCGGCGTTTATCTGGACTACCTTGGCCTCGACCCCGTAGCTGGCCAGGGCCTCCTCGATAAGACGGGCTCGCTGCAGGTTGTCCGCCTGCCCGAACTCGACTTCCTGAACCGAGTCCAGGATGTCAATCGGCGGCAGGCGCCAGCCGTCCTCGGTGACCAGGGACGGCGAATCGCCGTATTTCCTCCAGACCTCCTGGGCTACCTGGCGTAGCTCCTCCTGGGTCGGGGTGGAGGTTAATGGCATGGGCGTCGGAGCCGGTGTTGGGATTGGGGTTGGAGTAGGAGTGGGTGTGGGTATCGGGGTCGGCGTGGGCCACTTTGCCGCTGCTGGCGGTGGGGGTGTTTCGATGGCGGTCGGAGTGGCCGCTGGTGGCGGCTCCGGGCGCGGCGGCGGCATGATGGTGATGGGGGGTGGTGTCTCCGCAACGGTGGCAGGGGGGGCGGGGCGTCTCTGAATCTGCCGCGTTAGGAGCGAGCTTGCTTTTCTGGCGGCGCTGGCAAAGGCGCCGGGGGTCGTGAGCGCGATACCGGCCAGAACCAGTCCTATTATCCGGGGGATACCGAGAAAGCTTGAATCGGGGAAGCCGATGAGATACTGCCCGATGCTGCCCCCCAGTCCCCAGTAGGCCAGTACCCCCCAGACAGCGAAGGTGTAGGCGATACCGCCCCACCACTGGCGAAAGCGCACCAGCCTGGAGGAGACCTTTCTCCGCGACCATAACACTATACCCAGGATAACCAGGGCGATAACAAGCAGTAGTAACCCCCAGCCGAACAGCCTTAAGGTCTCGTCCCGGACGCTGTTTGCCCAGGCGCTGATGTTGGGCCACTGCCAGGATAGCAGGCCGACGATAGCGGCCACCGCGATAACACGCAGGGCGACACGCCAGCCCGGCAGGTGCAGGGAGCTCCCCTTTGCCTGCTTACCCATGGCCTTTCTGGGTTTAGGTTTATTCGGGGTTTTAGCCTTTTTCTTAGCCATAAAACCACCCGCTTGGGGGGACTATTCGGTTACACCTTCACCATGAAGGGCAGTATCATGGGGCGCCGCTTGGTCTGGTCGTAGTAAAACTTGTTGAGGACGTCCTTAACCTTGGTGTTAACCAGGCTCCACTCGACGGGGCGGTTGCCGCTGTGGTCTAGGGTGTGGGCGACCAGGTTACGGCTCTCCTCGAGCATGTCTTTAGACTCTCTGGTGTCCACGAAGCCCCGGGAGACGATATCGGGTCGGCTCATCAGCTTGCCGGTCTGCTTGTTTACGGCGATAATCACGACCACAATCCCGTCCCGGCTTAGCATGCGGCGGTTACGGAGCACGATGGTGCCGATATCGCCCACGCTCATTCCGTCGACGTAGACGTTACCCGAGGTAACCTTACCGTTTATTTTGCCCGATTGTCGGTTGAGCTCCAAGATGTCGCCGTCCTCCAGCACGAAGATATTCTCTTCGGGAATGCCCACCGACTGGGCCAGCCTGGCGTGGAGGCTCAGGTGGCGGTACTCCCCGTGTATCGGCATGAAGAACTTGGGCTTGACCAGGTTCAGGAGCAGCTTCAGCTCTTCCTGGCTGGCGTGCCCGTGGAC
>JAFGFP010000026.1 GCA_016931015.1 Dehalococcoidales bacterium | reverse complement strand
GCCCTGGGGATACGGCACGTCGGCGCCGAGATGGCCGAGGTTCTGGCACGCCGCTTCGGCAGCCTCGACGGGCTGGCTAGCGCCTCGAGGGAAGAACTTATTTCGGTAGCTACGGTGGGCCCTAAGATTACCGAGAGCATTATCGCCTTCTTCGGGCAGGCGGCGAACCGGGATATTATCCGCCGCCTGAAGGCGGTCGGGGTCGACCCCAGGGAGGAAACGACTAAATCCGAGGAGTTACCCCTGGCCGGGCAGGAGTTCGTCATCACCGGCCGCCTGGAGAGCTTCAGCCGCCCGGAGGCGGAGGCCCGGATAAAGGCCCTCGGCGGTGCCGCCAAGAGCGATGTCACCCGTAAGACGAACTACCTCGTGGTCGGGGCCGAGCCCGGCTCGAAGCTGGCCCGCGCCGAGGCGCTGGGCGTTAAGCAGATTACTGAGGCGGAGCTGCTCGCCATGCTGGATGCTGATGACAAGTGATGAAATGACGCAGTACGAAGCGGCGGTCGCCGAGTACCGCTGGGTTAAGGAGAACATCAGGTATGCCCTTTCATCCTGGGGCGATACCGTGCTTACCCTGACCCGGCGGCGCGGTCAGTGCGGCATTAAGGCGGAGCTGCTGGTAGCCAGGCTCAGGGAGCGTGGCATCGAGGCCAGGTACGTGGAGGGGCGCCCCACGGCCGGGGAGCTACCCATGACCAGGCTGGAGCCGTTCAGCGTCCACTTTTGGGTCGAGGCCCGGGTGGACGGCCGGTGGCTCAGCCTGGACCCGGCCCCGGATAGTGGCATCGTGTCTCTGCTCGGCGATACTCAGCCGGGGAGTCACCTCGGGAAACCTGAGTATATCACCCGGTGGCAGGAGATTCCCGCCTGGTATAAGAGGCTCTATAATCACCCCATCTTTGCCCCTTTGCGCTGGCTCTCCAACCTCAAGATAGCGTACCATCGTAAGGTGGGTGGGAGAAGGGCCGGAGTAAGTTCAAGGGAGTGAGCTTAAACCATGAAGCTGATTGTAGGACTGGGTAACCCCGGGCAGAGCTATGCCCGTAACCGGCATAATATCGGTTTCAGGTGCCTTAATCACTTTGCCCGGCGGCAGGGGATTCGCTTCGACAGCCGCTGGGCCAAAGCGCGCCTCGGCACCGGCCGGGTAGCGGGGGACGGCTTGATTTTGGCTAAACCGCAGACCTTTATGAACTTGAGCGGGCTCTCGGTAGGCCGGCTGGTAAAGAAGTATAAGGTCGCCCTGAGCGACCTGCTCGTTATCCACGACGACCTAGACATTCCCCTGGGTAAAATCCGCCTCCGTGGTGGGGGTAGCTCCGGGGGTCATAAAGGGGTTAGCTCTATTATTTCCTCCCTGGGGAGCGAGGACTTCCCCCGTCTCCGAGTGGGAATCGGGCGGCCGGGTGCGGGCGAGAACCCGGCTCAGGACGGTAGCGGCGTTATCTCTTACGTGCTCGGCGATTTCACCCCGGAGGAAGCGCGCCTCGTGGCCCAGGTGATACCCCGGGTGAGTGAAGCTATCGAGTGTTTTCTCACCGGGGGCATCTCAGCGGCCATGAACAAATATAACCAGAGGGCCGGGGCTTAAGCTCGCGGCCTAGACTGTGTTTAGTTGATGTTATGTAGATAACTTTTGCTTAATTTATGGGGGGCGGTCATTAATTTTATGGTAGCGAACCAGCCGAATGATGGCTTGACTTTCCCTATTTCTATAGTATAATAATCTCGGTAAGTAGCCTGGGGAGAATCTTGCAATCTCTCGTGGTCTGTAGTATATTTTTTGGTGGGGACGGGGTTCGGTGTGGATTACCAAAGAAGTCAAGACTATCAGGTGGTTTATTGCTCAATGAACCGCTAAAGGAGGCAGAAGTTGGACGAAGTTGCCCTGAAAATGACGAACATTAACAAGTCCTTCGGAGGGGTGCAGGTACTGTACGATGTCAACTTTGACGTGCGTGCCGGCGAGGTTCATGCCCTTCTCGGGGAGAATGGCGCCGGTAAGAGCGTTCTCATGAAGACGCTGATGGGCGTGCACCGACCTGATAGCGGTGATTATCTTATCGCCGGTAAAAACGTAAGATTTAACAACCCTACCGAGGCGCAGCGGAACCGGGTCTCCATGGTGTATCAGGAGTTCGGTCTGGTGAAGTACCTTACCGTCGCCGAGAATATCTTCATGGGGCGGCTGCCGTCGCGGCGGGGTATGATAAGGTGGGGCTACACCAGAAAGCGGGCTTCCGAAGTCCTCGGCAGTCTAGGCAGCAGTGTTCCGCCGTCGGCGGTGGTGGGCGACCTGAAGGTGGCCGACCAGCAGGAGGTCGAGATTGCCCGGGCGCTCTCCTACGACCCGGTGGTCTTCATCATGGATGAGCCCTCGGCGGCTCTCTCTTATGATGAAATCGGGCACCTCTACGAACTGGTAAACACGCTGCGTGAAAAGGGCGTGGCCATCGTCTACATAACCCACAAGCTGAACGAGGTCTTCGACATCGCCGACAGGTGCACGGTTATCCGGGACGGACGTATCGAGGGCACTTATGCCATCTCGGAGCTTGACCTCTCGATGCTGGTAGAGAAGATGACCGGGAAGAAGGTCAGCGCTGAGGTTGTCCGCGAGGATACCTATAAGAAGCCTAAGGAGAGCATCATCGAGCTCCACGGTATGAATGCCAAAGAGAAAGACAAGGTGCTCTACACCGACGTCGACATGAAAGTGGGCAAGGGAGAAATCGTAGGCATCGCCGGGCAGATTGGTGCCGGCAAGACCGAGCTGGGGAAGACAATCTTCGGCGCTCTGCCCAAGACCTTCACTATAACCGGAGAGATGCTGTTCGACGGTGAGCCGGTTAACATGAAGAAACTCAGCCCCTCCGTGGCCAAGAAAATGGGTATCGGTTTCGTTACCGAGGACCGCCAGGCGGAGGGCATCATCGCCGAGCAGTCGGTGCTCTTCAACCTGATTCTCCCGGCTTTTCAGAGGGTAACCCGGGGCTTCGTCATAATCGGCGGGATGGCCCGCGACTTGGTACGGGGGATTATTAAGGACGTGGCCCTTCGTCCCCCGGAGCCCGGCCGTCTGGTCAAGTTCTTGAGCGGTGGTAATCAGCAGAAGGTGGTTATCGGTAAGTGGCTGGCCGCCGAATCAAGGCTCTTGATTCTGGATGAGCCGACGCGCGGTGTTGACGTCGGCGCTCGTGAGGAAATCTATGAGGTAGTGCGTCAGCAGGTCAGGGAGAATGGGCTGGGGGTGATCCTCCTGTCGTCCGACCTGAGAGAGATAATGATCGCCGCCGACCGCATTCTGGTCATGCGTCTGGGCAGGATAACCCACGAGGTTCTGCCTCATGAGACCTCGGAAAGGCAGCTTCTCCACTTCGTGCTCGGTGAGGAAGAGGAAGCCGAGGGTAAGAAAAGCAAAAAGTAACCGTTCCGTCGGTTAAAACCTGAATTTTAAGCTACTGAGAGTGAAAGCAGTCTAGCCGGAGCTCTCAGTAGCTTTTTATTTGGCGGTCTTGGTGCTAGCAGTCCAGAACCAGCTTCTCGCCCGCCCGGAAGGCCTGACTCAGGGCCTCGGGGTGCCCGGCGATAGCCCTTTTCTCGTCTATCCCGGGAAACAGTAGCTCTCCGGCGTAGCTGATATCGGTGACCGTGAACATGGCCTTTACGATGGTCACCGCCGGGAGGAAGAGGTCGGCTTTCTTAAGCGCGCCCGCGGCCACGAAGAGCCCCTTTCTCTCCCGGCGGTCTTTGAGGGGTGGCCTCTTGAGCACGTATTTCCTGGCCCACAGTGCCTGACAGCGGTCAATCATCAGCTTAAGCTGCGCGCTGGGCCCCATGAACTGGATGGGTGAGGCCAGCACCACCCGGTCGGCCTGCTCGAGCTCGCGGTAGACCTGCTGCATATCGTCGTCTATGCGGCACCTGCCCGCCTCAAGACAGGCATCGCAGTGCTGGCAGGGGGTAATCTTTAGGTCGTTAAGGATGATGGTCTTAACCTCGGCCCCTTTGCTTACTGCCCCCCGCATGACCTCGGCCAGGAGGAGGTCGGTGTTACCGCCCCGGCGCGGGCTGCCGCTAATCCCCAGAACTCTCATCTACGGCTCTCCTCGGTGCTGGTCTATATCTCCAGTCGGCTCAGGATTTCCTGCTCCCTGGCCCGCATCTGCTCTCTTAGCTCCGGCGTTTCATCGTCGAACCCCAGCAGGTGAAGCACCCCGTGGGTGATAAGGGTAGCCATCTCCTTCTCGACGGAGTGGCTCTCCTCCCCGGCCTGTATCACCGCCTGGGGGTAGGAGATGATGACCTCGCCCAGGTGGAGCCGGCCGTCGGGCGGCAGAATAAAGGGCTCTCCGGCATCGGGTAGGGTGGAGAAGGCGAGGACGTCGGTGGGGACATCCTTACCCCGGTAGTTCTTGTTTAGGGCCCGCACCCTTTCCTGGCCGGCGATAACCAGACCGAGCTCCGTTTCCGCGCTGGCCTCCTGGAGAGTGAGCACCTGTTCCGCCAGGCCCTTAAGCCAGCCGGCTTCCAGGCAGTCCTCGAATTCTTCCTCAATCAGGACGTTAATCTCCACGGGGGTAATGATAGCACAGGCCGGGGTTTACGCCAAATAGGGTGGGCGCATATTGCCCCTGAATATTCATGATTAGGGATGGTATCCTCCGGTGTTTAATGAGGCGTTGGTGGCCTGTCTTAGGGTATACTGTTTACGATACTAGGCTTGGTCTTCCCCGGCTGACCGGGGCCTGGACTCCGGGGGATAGCGAGGAGATTTTAGTGACGCTAGGCAGTCGTGTTGCCGGTCTCTTCAGGAATGCCGGTTTTATCCTGGCCCTGGCTTTCTTGTTCGGGCTGGTTTTGCCTAAAGGGGCTACCGGAGCCAGTCCCGCGATGGTGCCCTTGCTGGCGATAATCATGACCATGTCTATCATGGGCGTCTCCCCCAGAATGTTCCTGGACTTTAAAAAGGTCTCGCGCCCTATCCTGCAGTCGCTAATCATGAACTACGTGGTGCTGACCCTGGTTCTCATCGGGCTCTCGTTTCTCATTGTCCGGGACCCTGAGCTACGGACCGGCTTTATCCTCCTGGCGGCGGTGCCCCCGGCGGTGGCCGTGATACCCTTTACCTACCGCCTGGGGGGTAATACCGACTTTTCCATGGTGGGTACGGTGGCCTGTTACCTTGCGGCCCTCTTTATCGTGCCCATTATCTCGACGATATTCTGGGGGAGCAGCGTTATCCACCCGGTGAACCTGCTCATTACCCTGGGCGAGCTGATTGCCCTGCCCCTGGCTATCGCGCAGCTATTGAGGCGCACCGGCCTCGCTTCGAAGCTGGAGAGATACCGGGGAACGATTGTGAACTGGGGCTTCTTCGTGGTGGTCTATACTACCGTCGGCCTGAACCAGAGCGCCTTTCTGGAGCACCCTCTTAAGCTGCTACCCAGCGTCGCCGCCGCCTTTATCAGCACCTTCGTGGTGGGTTACCTCGTAAACCGTATCGCCAGATTCTCGGGCGTCGATAAGGCCAGCCGAATCAGCCTGATACTGTCCGGCACCAGGAAGAACTACGGTATGGCGGCGGCTATCGCCCTGGCCCTTTTCAGCCCCCGGGCGGCGGTACCGGCGGCGGTGGCTATGGCCGTGGCCATCGGCCACTTCATCTGGCTTACCTTCTGGGTAAGGAGAATGAAGTAAATGTCCGGGCCGTATACTGGTATTTGAGTTTAAATGTTGACTTTTAGCGGGGTCTAAGCTAAAATGCTTAAGCCGAAATACTTAAGCCAAAATGCTTATACGATAACCAGCGGTACTAGTTTTACAAGGCTGTGTTTTCTCCTCGCTAGACCCCGGGTCTTGATTAGTGCCCCAGAGGGTATCAGTAGGCGATGAAGATTGCGATTGGCGGTAAAGGTGGAGTCGGCAAGACCTTGCTTGCTGCCCTGCTGGCCAGGGCGTTTGCCGAGTCGGGCTACTCGGTAATCGCAATCGACGCTGACCCCGATGGCAATCTGGCGGCGACCCTCGGTTTTCCCCGTGCGGAGGAGATAACCCCCATCTCTGAAATGAGCGCTCTTATCGAAGAGCGTACCGGAGCCAAGCCGGGGGAGAGCGGGGGCTTTTTCAAGCTGAACCCCAAGGTTGACGACCTGCCCGACGAGTATTCCCAGAGGCATCACGGCATCCGGCTGATGGTGATGGGCCGTCTCAAGAAGGGGGGTAGCGGCTGCTACTGCCCGGAGAACGCCCTGCTCCGGGCCCTGGTTAGCCACCTGCTGCTGGCCAGAGACGAGGTTATAATCCTGGATATGGAGGCGGGTATCGAGCACCTGGGCCGGGCCACGGCCCAAGCGGTGGATAAGCTCATCGTGGTGGTCGAGCCGGGCCGGAGGAGCGTTGACTCGGCCTACCGGGTCTTTAAGCTGGCTAGTGATATCGGTCTTAAGAATATCGCCGTGGTGGCTAACAAGGTGCGCAGCCCCGAAGACAGGGAGTTTCTGATTTCCAGCCTGGCGGGCTTCGACTTTCTCGGCTTTATCCCTTACGATCAGGCTATCGTTAGCGCCGATATGGCCGGCCTTTTTCTCCTTACCGCCAGCCAGCCGGTGACCCAGGCGGTGGCGGGTATCTACCAGGCCCTTTTGGCCGCTGGCGCGGCGAAGGCCCGCTAGTGCGGTAAAATTAAATACGATATGGCTAACCAGGGGGTGGCGCTAACTGCCTTCCGGTGGTAGCGTGTGCTACCGACCGGCGGGATGGGGTAAAATTAGATGATAACTTTGAAGTCCCGTTATCGGGAATGACGTGAAAAAGGAGGTTCTCGTGGCTTACGATGCGGTAAAGATGAAGGACTGGCAGATTGCCGAAGCGGCGGAAGCCGATATGCCGGCTCCGGATGAGTGGCGGGAGCGGCTGAATCTGGAGAAGGACGAGATAATCCCCTTCGGCAGGATATGCCGGCTGGATTTCCTAAAGATTATCGAGCGCCTCAAGAACCGGCCGGACGGTAAGTATATCGAGGTGACGGCGATAACCCCCACCCCGCTCGGGGAGGGGAAGACGACCACCACCATGGGTATCCTGGAGGGTATGGGGAAGCGCGGGCTGAACGTCGGCGGCTGTATCCGCCAGCCCTCGGGCGGCCCCACCATGAACATCAAGGGCACCGCCGCCGGCGGCGGTAACGCCTTACTTATCCCGATGACCGAGTTTTCCATGGGTCTTACCGGCGATATAAATGATATTACCAACGCTCATAACCTGGCCATGGTCGCCCTGACCGCCCGCATGCAGCACGAGCGTAACTACGACGACGAGCAGCTATCCCGGCGCACCGGGATGCGCCGCCTGGATATCGACCCGACCCGGGTGGAGATGGGCTGGGTCATGGACTTCTGCGCCCAGAGCCTGCGCCAGATTATCATCGGGCTCGGCGGCCGCATGAACGGCTACATGATGCAGTCCCAGTTTGGTATCACGGTAAGCTCCGAGCTGATGGCCATGCTCTCCATCGTGAGAGACTTAGCCGACCTGAGGGAGAGGATGGATAAGATTACGGTTGCCTTCGATAAGAAGGGTAACCCGGTTACCACCGGCGACCTCGAGGTGGGCGGCGCCATGACCGCCTGGATGCGAAATACCATCAACCCCACCCTGGCCTGCACCGTGGAGTATCAGCCCTGTATGGTGCACGCCGGGCCGTTTGCTAATATCGCCGTGGGCCAGTCCTCCATCATCGGCGACCGCGTCGGCTTAAAGCTGTTCGACTATCACGTTACCGAGAGCGGCTTTGCCGCCGACATCGGCTTCGAGAAGTTTTGGAACGTTAAGAGCCGCCTGAGCGGCCTGAAACCGCACGTCTCGGTGCTGACGACTACCATTCGGGCGCTTAAGATGCACGGCGGCGGCCCCAAGGTGGTGGCCGGCCTGCCCCTGCCCGAGGCCTATACCAAAGAGGATTTGGGGCTCCTGGAGGCGGGCATGCCCAACATGCTGCACCACATCAAAACCATCCGGACCTCCGGGATTAACCCGGTGGTGTGCATTAACAGTTTCCATACCGATACCAAAGACGAGATTAACCTGGTGAGGAAGGCGGCTGAGGCGGCGGGAGCCCGCTGTGCTGTGTCCAGCCACTGGGCTAACGGCGGCGACGGCGCCCTGGAGCTGGCCGATGCCGTGAAGGAGGCCTGTGAGGAGGAGAATGAGTTCCGCTTTCTCTATCCTCTGGACGTGAAGCTCCGGCAGCGGGTTGCCAAGATTGCCGAGGTGGTCTACGGCGCGGACGGAGTCTCCTGGAGTCCTGAAGCTGCAGCCAAGGCCAAGATGCTCGAGGCGGACGCCAAGTATGACGACTACGCCACCATGATGGTTAAGACGCACCTCAGCCTTACCCACGAACCGGCGCTTAAAGGCGTCCCTAAAGGCTGGACGCTACCCATCCGCGACGTGCTGATTTACTCCGGGGCCAAGTTCCTCTGCCCCTGCGCCGGGGCCATCAGCCTGATGCCGGGGACATCTTCAAATCCGGCCTTCCGCAGGGTTGACGTCGACGTTAAAACGGGCAAGGTCACCGGGCTTTTCTAGCAGTTTTTTCCAAATGTTGATAACATGGGATGTAGATGACGAGCACGAAGAAGAGACTAAAGGTTCACTTCACTCCGGACAATGTTGATATTACCGTACCTCAGGGCGAGAACCTCTTAAAGGCGGCTCTGGCCGCCGGGGTGCATATCAATGCCGCCTGCGGCGGGAACGGTGTCTGCGGCACCTGTAAGGTGCTGATTAAGAAGGGGGAGGTAACCGGCCCCCGGAGCGAAAAGATTTCCCCCGAGGAGTATGAGCAGGGCTACCGGCTCAGCTGCCAGAGCCGGATAGAGAGCGACCTCTCGGTTGAGGTACCCCTGGAATCGCGGCTGGAGACGGCGGTATTGGGCCGTGAGATGGGGACGGCTGAGGCGAAGACCGAGGAGACGGTGGCCACGGGCTGGAGCTTTAACCCGCCGCTCAATAAGTGCTACGTCGAGATAACGCCGCCGACCCTGAAGGATAACGCTAGCGACCTCTCCCGCCTGTTGCGGAGCCTGAAACGGCGCTGTAACCTGAGTAACGTCTCCGTTGACCTCGACGTGGTTAAAGACCTCTCCCGGGTGCAGCGTAAGAAGGGAGGCCAGGTCACTGTCACCACCCTGGTTAAGGCGGTCAAGACCAAGTCCGACAAGCGTAAGCCGACCATAATCAAGGTCGAGTCGGGGAATACCAGCCGCGAGCACTACTCCCTCGCCTTCGATATCGGCACCACCACCATCTGCGGCCAGCTCCTCGACTTAAACCGGGGTCGGGTGGTGGCGGAGAGCATGGCCTATAACGGCCAGATAAGCTACGGGGCCGATGTCATTACCCGTATCGCCCGCTCTCAGCAGCCGGGCGGTCTTAAGAAATTGCAGCAGGCCGTGGTGGCTACCATTAACCAGATTATCGACGAGCTGGTCGCCCGGAGCCGGATTAAGGTCGAGCACATCGGGCACATGATTGTGGCCGGGAACACCACCATGACCCACATTCTGCTCGGGCTCGACCCGAAGTACATCAGGCTGTCCCCCTACACGCCGGTGGCCAATTTCCTGCCCCCGGTCCGGGCACGCTCCCTGGGTATCGGGGTGGGTAAGCACGTTCATCTCTTTACTTTCCCCTGTGTCGCCAGCTACGTCGGCGGCGACATCGTCTCCGGGGTGGTCGGGGTCGGTCTGCACCAGAGCCCGAAGCTGACCCTCTATATGGACATTGGCACCAACGGCGAGATAGTTGTCGGTGACTCGGACTGGATGATAACGGCGGCCTGCTCGGCCGGGCCCGCCTTCGAGGGCGGTGGCATCAAGCACGGCATGATTGCCGCGGCGGGGGCGATTCAGGACGTTACTATCGACCCGGTGAGCCTGGAGCCGGAGGTAAGCACCATCGGCGGGGAAAAGCCGAAGGGAATCTGCGGCTCGGGGCTGATAAACATTATCGCCGCGCTTCTCGAGGCCGGGGCTATCGGTCAGAACGGCAAGTTTAACACCGAGCTTAAAAGCCAGCGGATTAGGCGCGGTGGTGACGGCTACGAATACCTTCTCTCTAAGGAGAGCGAGACCCAAACCGGTAAGGACATCGTAATTACCGAGGTGGATATTGATAATCTTATCCGGGCTAAGGCGGCTATGTACGCCGGCTGCCGGACGCTGCTCAGCAGCGTGGGCATCAGTCTATCGGCCCTGGAGCAGGTGATTATCGCCGGGGCCTTCGGCAGCCATATTGACATCGAGCGGAGCATTACCATCGGGCTTTTGCCCGATATTCCCCGGGACAGGTTTATCTTCGTCGGTAACGGCTCGCTGACCGGGGCCAGGTTGACCTCTTTCTCCACCGACCTGCTCGACGACGCCCGCAAGGTGGCCATCATGATGACCAACCTGGAGCTCAGCGAGCGGGCTGATTTTATGGATAGCTATATCGCCGCGCTCTTTCTGCCCCACACCAATGCCGCTGAGTTTCCCGCCGCGGCGAAGCGGCTGGCCGGGCTTAAGGGGAGCGGGCCGGAAGGGAGGCCGGTGCTTTGACTGTTTCGATTGCGGTGGCGGGTAAGGGCGGCAGCGGGAAGACTAGCCTGGTAAGTCTCATCATCCGCTACCTTGAGAAGAACGGCGACGGCCCGGTTCTGGCGGTTGACGCCGACCCCAACTCTAACCTGGGGGAGAGCCTGGGGCTTGAGGTCGGTGAGACCGTCGGCTCGATAATCGCCGCCTTTAACGAGGAGAAGATAAACATCCCGCTCGGCATGACTAAAGAGACCTACCTTGAGTACCAGCTTAACCGGGCGCTGGTGGAGAGCCGGGGTCTCGACCTGATGACCATGGGGCGTGGTGAAGGCCCGGAATGCTACTGCTACCCCAACCTCATGCTGAGACGGTTTATCGACTCCCTGGCCGGTAACTATGCCTATCTGGTCATGGATAACGAGGCCGGTATGGAGCACCTGTCGCGGCGGACTACCCAGGGCATTGACGAGCTGCTCATCGTCTCCAACCACTCGGTCAAGGGGGTGCGCACCGTGGTCCGGATAGAGGAGCTGGTGGCCCAGCTCAAGCTGCGGGTAAAGCGGATATCGGTGATAGTTAATCTGGCCCCGCCCGAGCTCGACCCCCTGGTCAGGGAGGAGCTAAGCCGGCTGAAAATCGAGCCGCGGGCCGTGATCCCGCTGGATAGCAAGCTAGCCCGCTACGACCTTGAGATGCGGCCCCTACCGGAGCTACCGGATAGCTCGGCGGCGGTAGCCGAGGTTAACGACTTAATGGCCGGGCTTCTCAGTTAAAGAAGGATTAACCATAGCCCCGGGAGAGCCTGGGGCTTGGAATAAGCACCCGAGGGAGGTGAAAATGCCGGCAGAGATAATCAGTGGCACCGAGATTGCCAAGCAGATTCGGGAAGAGCTAAAAGAAGAGATAGCCAGCCTCAAAGAGCAGCATAACCTGGTACCGGGGCTGGTGACCGTCCTGGTGGGCGAAGACCCGGCGTCTCAGGTCTATGTCGGGGCTAAGGAGAAGACCTCTAAGGCCCTGGGTCTGTATTCGGAGCGGCACGACCTCCCGGCGGATACCAGCGAAGAGGTCTTGCTAGCGCTGATTGACAAACTGAATCGCGACCCCAAGATTCACGGGATTCTGGTGCAGTTACCCCTCCCCAAGCACATCGATGAGACCCGGGTGCTCTACGCCATTAACCCTGAAAAGGACGTTGACGGCTTTCACCCGGTGAACCTGGGTAAGCTCATGATCGGGGAGCCGGCCTATCTCCCCTGCACCCCGCACGGCATCCAGCAGCTGCTGGTACGGAGCGGGGTCGAAACCGAGGGGGCGGAGGTGGTCGTGGTCGGCCGGAGCAATATCGTCGGTAAGCCGATAGCTAATATCCTGCTCCAGAAGAGGGAAGGGGCTAATGCCACGGTAACGGTGTGCCACACCCGGACGCGGGATATTGCGGCTCACACCAAACGGGCTGATATAATTATAGTGGCGGCCGGTCGGCCCAAGGCCGTTACCGCCGATATGGTTAAAGAGGGCGTGGTGGTGATTGACGTCGGCGTTAACCGGATTGGAAAAACCGCCGAGGGGAAGGCGATTCTGGTCGGCGATGTGGACTTTGAAGCCGTTAAGGAGAAGGCAAGGGCGATTACCCCGGTGCCCGGCGGCGTCGGGCCGATGACGATAACCATGCTCATGCTGAATACCGTGAAGGCGGCCAAGATGGCGGCCGGTCTGATATAGAGAAAGGGGGGACCCTATGGATTATGAAATTGAGGAAAAGGGCGCTCCCAACCGGGAGAAGGTCGAGGTACTGGGGGCTACCTACGAAGCCGGTAAGCCGGACGGCGAGGATGACGGCAGGTGGCGGCATAAGCTGGCCAGCCGTGACGAGAAGCTGCGCTATCTCCGCAGCGGAGAGCGTTACTGGTACGGTAAGGACTGGTATGGTAGCGAGAAGAGAAAGAATCCGGCTTAGATAAGGTGGTGTCAGATGACATTTGAGATTCCGAAGACGAAATACAGCGGTCGCATCAGGGAGATAACCCTGGGTAAGGGAGACAAGGCAATTACCGTCGGCGGCGAGAGCTGCTACCCCTTCTACCTCTATGAGGGTGAGATGCCGCGCCTGCCCCGGATTGCCATGGAGGTCTACGACTGTCCCCCGGAGGAGTGGGCGCCGGCGGCACTGGAGCCCTTCGCCGGGGTGACCGACGACCCGGTGGCCTGGGCCAAGAAGTGTATCAGCGACTACGGGGCGGAGATGATATGTCTCCAGCTGATAAGCACCGACCCCAACGGCCTCGACCGGGGCGCCGAGGAAGCGGCTCAGGTGGTTAAGCAGGTGGCCGATGCCATCGACGTACCCCTGATTGTCTGGGGAACGGCCAATCACGATAAGGACAGCGAGGTGCTCCGGCTGGTCGCCGAGAAATGCCAGGACAAGCGGCTGGTAATCGGGCCGGTCGAGGAGGGCGACCACAAAAAGATTGGCGCCTCGGCGCTTGCCTATCAGCACACCTTGGTGGCTTCGTCGCCGATAGACATTAACCTGGGTAAGCAGCTCAATATCCTGCTCGGTAACCTCGGCGTCTCCGATGAGCTACTGATAATCGATCCCACCGTGAGCGGTATCGGCTACGGCATTGAGTACTGCTACTCGGTGATGGAAAGAATGCGCATGGCCGGGCTGGCCCAGCAGGACGACAAGCTCCAGTTCCCCATTATCTGTAACGTCGCCAAGGAGGTCTGGAAGACCAAGGAGGTTCATATCCCTACCGAGGAAGCCCCCGCCCTGGGTGATGCTAAAAAGAGGGGCATTCTGATGGAGGCGATGTCGGCTATGATACTGCTGCTGGCCGGCGGCGACGTCATGATTATGAGACACCCCGAGGCGATAAGGTTGGTTCGGGAGATGATAACGGAACTAACCGCCTCGTGAGATAACCGGGATGCGAAAGGAGGTAAGGTAGATGGCGGAGCGTAAGATTAAAAAGAGTGTTGATAAAGCCAGCCTCGACATGATGGAGAAGGCGGCGCGGGACGGCGTGACCACTGCTTTCGACAGGGCCGGCGAGATGTCCCAGTGCGCCATCGGGGCGGCTGGTAGCTGCTGTAAGAATTGCGGCATGGGCCCCTGCCGGGTGCTCGGCGTTAAGGGGGAGGAGGAAGCGGCGCGCGGTATCTGCGGGGCCACCGCGGAGACCATCGCCGCCCGTAACTTTATCCGCATGGTGGCCGGTGGCGCGGCGGCACACTCCGATCACGGTCGGGGGGTGGCCGAGCTCTTCCTGGCGGCGGCCAAGGGTAAGGCGCCGGGCTATACCATCAGGGACGAGCAGAAGCTGCTGCAGCTGGCCTTGGAGTGGGGCGTGGAGATTGGCGAGCGCAGCAACCAGGAGATAGCCGTTGACATCGGCGAGATAGCCCTGGCCGAGTTCGGTAAGCAGGAGGGCGAGATTCGCTTCCTGAGCCGGGCGCCCCTGAAGCGCCAGGAGCTGTGGCGCCGGGAGGGGGTCGCCCCGCGCGGCATCGACCGGGAAATCGTGGAGATAATGCACCGCACCCACATCGGGGTTGACCAGGACTATCACAGCCTGCTCAAGCAGGGGGTGAGGGCGGCCATCGGCGACGGCTGGGGCGGCAGCATGATTGCCACCGAGCTTCAGGACATCCTCTTCGGCACCCCGGCCCCGGTGCTGGGCAGGGTAAACCTCGGCGTGCTTAAGAAGGACGAGGTAAACCTGGTCATCCACGGCCACGAGCCGCTGCTCTCCGAGGTTATCGTCGCCGTGGCTCAGGACCCGGAGATGGTTAGCCTGGCTAAAGCCAAGGGGGCCAAGGGGATAAACCTGAGCGGCATCTGCTGCACGGCTAACGAAATCCTGATGCGCCACGGCGTGCCCCTGGCCGGTAACTTCTTACAGCAGGAGCTGGCGCTGGTTACCGGGGCGGTGGACGCCATGGTGGTCGACATTCAGTGTATCATGCAGTCGCTGCCGGATATCGCCCAGTGCTACCACACTAAGATTATCACCACCTCGCCCAAGGCCAGGATACCCGGAGCATTGCACATTGAGTTCGACGAGCATAACGCCCTGGAGGGGGCTAAGGCTATCGTCAGGACGGCGATAGAGAACTTCCCCAACCGGGGGAATAACATCGATATTCCCAAGGAGCAGACCGACATGGTGGTCGGCTTCAGCCACGAGACCATTAACTATCTGCTGGGCGGTCTCTTCCGGGCTTCCTACCGTCCCTTAAACGATAACATCATCAACGGGCGCATCCGGGGGGTAGCCGGGGTGGTCGGCTGCAACAACCCGCGCACCACCCACGATAGCGACCACACCAGCATGGTTAAGGAGCTAATCAAGAACGACGTGCTGGTAATTCAGACCGGCTGTAGCGCCATGGCGGCGGCCAAGCTCGGCCTGATGACCCCGGAGGCAGCGGCCAAGTACGCCGGCGAGGGGCTGGCCTCGGTGTGCGAGACGGTGGGTATCCCGCCGGTATTGCACCTCGGTTCCTGCGTCGATAACAGCCGCATCCTGATGGCGGCTACGGCCATGGTTAAGGACGGCGGCTTAGGCGACGACATCAGTGACCTGCCGGTGGCCGGGGCGGCCCCGGAGTGGATGAGCGAGAAGGCCATCTCCATCGGGCAATACTTTGTGGCTTCCGGGGTGTTCACCGTGTTCGGGGTTACCTGGCCCACCCTGGGCAGCGACGAGGTCACCAAGCACCTCTTTACTGACTTCGAGGCGGCCTACGGCGGGATATGGGCCTTCGAGCCCGACCCGATTAAGGCGGCCCATCTTATGATTAGCCATATTGATAAGAAGCGTAAGGCCCTGGGTATTGATAAGGCGCGGGAGCGGGTGCTCTACGACATGGAGATGAGACGGGAGCTGGAGTCGGTTTAAGGTCCGAAAGTTGAAGACGGGAGGGCTGAAAGATGTCTAAGATAATTGCTTCGGCGGTGATTAGAGGGGCGCATAAGATTGTGGGGCGGGCTGAGGAGAAGTGGCAGCAGGCCATGGACAAGTGGGGCGCCAACGAGCCGGTGGGCTTTCCCAACACTGCCTATTACCTGCCGGTGATTTACGGCATACTGGGGATTAAGGTGGAGAAGCTGGGGGATATGGAGCCGGTCTTGAAGAGGTGTCGGCTCATCCTGCCCCCGCCGGTAAGGGAGAAGTGCCCCCTGCCCTATCTGGGACCGGCCCTCGACGCCGGCATGGCCACCCTCTTTGCCGAAGAGATAATCGAGGCTGTAAGGTATCTCGAGGAGCCGGACTTCTATACCAAGCAGGAGGAGCCCAGCGACGATAACCTCTGGCTGGGCGCTGCCGATGACGTCATTTTAAGAAAGCGGGGCATTGAGTTCGTGGACGGCACCGCCCCGGGCTTTGCCGCGGTGCTGGGGGCGGCCCCGAGTAAGGAGATAGCCGTCAACATCGCCCGCGAGCTCCAGCAGAAGAACCTGTATGTCTTTATGTCCGCCGGCTATAACGGGACGAGCTTCGCCCAACAGCTGGTTGAGGCCGACGTGCAGATTGGCTGGCCGACCCGGTTAGTCCCCTTCGGCCCCGATGTTAGCGCCACGGTGTTTGCCGCCGGCTTCGCCACCCGGGCGGCCCTTTCCTTCGGCGGCGTTGAGCCCGGCGATTTCCGCAGGGTCTTAATCTACAATAAAGACCGCGTTTTTGCCTTTGCCCTGCCCCTGGGCTTCGTTACCGACGAGTGGTACGCCAATGCCGCCGGGGCCATTAACTACGGCTTCCCGGTTATCGCCGATACCCCGATACCGGAGATTCTGCCCACCGGCATCTGCACCTACGAGCACGTCGTCTCCAACATCCCCCACAGCGATATCGTGGCTAAGGCGGTGGAGGTAAGGGGGCTTAAGACCAGCGTCGCCGAGATACCGATTCCCACCGGCTTCGGGGCTGCCTTCGAGGGGGAGCGGATTCGCAAGGGCATGTGGTATCTGGAGTGCGGCGGTGGCTTTACCCCGATGGTGGAGTGGGTTACCTCCAAGCGGATGGACGAGGTGGAGGACGGCAAGGTCGAGGTAATCGGGCCGGAGATAAGCGATTTGCCCCCCGAGTCCCGCCTGCCGCTGGCGATAACGGTTCAGGTCGCCGGGCGGGAGCTACAGGAGGACTACGAGCCTATTCTGGAGCGGCAGATTCACCACCTGATAAACTACACCCAGGGCTGCTTCCATAACGGGCAGCGGGACATCGGCTGGCTTAGAGTCTCCAAGGAGGTCTTCGATAAAGGCTTCCGGCTGCACCATATCGGGGTCTTGCTCCATGCCGCCCTGCATAAGGACTACGGCCGGATATTCGATAAGCTTCAGGTGAGGCTCTATACCGAAGAGGACAAGGTTAAAGAGATGATTGCCAAGGCTAAGGAGGTATACGCCCATCGGGACGCCCGCATCGAGGGCATGACCGATGAGGCGACCGATACCTTCTACTCCTGCACCCTGTGTCAGTCCTTCGCCCCCAGCCACGTCTGCGTGATTAGCCCGGAGAGGACCGGTCTCTGCGGCTCCTACAACTGGATGGACTGCAAGGCCGCCTATGAGATTAACCCCACCGGCACCAACCAGCCGGTGCCCAAGGGAGAGGTTCTCGACCCCAAGCTGGGGCAGTTCAAGGGGGTAAACGAGTTTATCTTTAAGGCGTCGCGGGGTAAGATAGACCACTACAACTTCTACAGTATTATGCACGACCCGATGACCACCTGCGGCTGCTGCGAGTGCGTGGCCGCGGTGCTGCCGCTGTGTAACGGGATTATGACCGTGCACCGCGAGTACACCGGGGACACCCCCTGCGGCATGAAGTTCACCACCCTGGCGGGGACGGTGGGTGGTGGCCTGAGCACCCCGGGCTTCGTGGGGCACGGTAAGTACAATATCTGCCAGCGGAAGTTCCTCATCGGCGACGGCGGCTTACTGAGAATGGTCTGGATGCCCAAGGCGCTCAAGGAAGAGATTAGCCAGCGGTTTAAGGATAGAGCTGCGGAGATGGGCGTTCCCGACCTGTTTGACAGGGTGGCTGATGAGACGGTGGGCACATCTGAGGAGGCGATTATTTCCTTCCTCCAGGAGAAGGAACACCCGGCTCTGGCTTTGGAGTCGATACTGGAATAGCAAAGGAGATGAGCTATGGCGCTTACCGGCATACAGATATTTAAGCTTTTACCCAAGACGAACTGCGGCGAGTGCGGGGTGCCGACCTGCCTTGCTTTTGCCATGAGTCTGGCGGCAGGTAAGGCGGAACTCTCGGCCTGCCCCTATGTCTCCGATGAGGCGAAGGCCCAGCTCACCGAGGCCTCGGCGCCGCCGATTAGGACGATGACCATCGGCACCGGTGACAAGGCCCTGAGGGTGGGTGGCGAGACCGTCATGTTCCGCCACGAGAAGAGGTTTGAGAGCCCGCCGGGGTTTGCCATTACCATCGGTGACACTATGGACGAGGCCGAAATCAACGCCCGGCTGGAGCGCTTTAAGCTCCAGTACGAGCGGGTGGGCCTGACGCTTCGCCCCGACCTGATTGCCCTCAAGTGTGACTCCGGCGACGCGGCCCGTTTTGCGGCCCTGGTTACCAAGGTTACCCAAGCCAGCCAGGCGGCGCTTATCCTGATGAGCGATAACCCGGATATCTTAAAGGCGGGCCTGGCGGCCGCTAGCCAGCGGAAGCCGCTGCTGTATGCAGCCACTAAAGATAGCCTGGAGGCCGTGGCCGAGCTGGCTAGGTCTGCTTCGTGCCCGGTGGCGGTAAGGGGCGATGGTCTGGAGGAGGTCGCCGTCCTCACGGAGAAGCTGGCCCAGGCCGGCGTTAAAGACATCGTCATCGATTCCGGTTCGAGGAGACTGCGCCAGGCCTTTCAGGACCAGATAATAATCAGGAGCGCCGCCCTGAACGGTAAGTTCCGTCCCTTAGGCTACCCCACCATCTGCTTCCCCGGGGAGATAGCGGACGACCCCATGAAGGAGGCGGTTATCGCGGCTACCTTCGTGGCGAAGTACGGCGGCATTATCGTGCTCTCCGATTTCCAGGGCGAGAGCCTGTTCCCGCTCTTGGTAGCCAGGATGAACATCTATACCGACCCCCAGCGCCCCCTGGCGACTACCGAGGGCATCTACGAGATTGGCGGCCCCGCCGAGGACTCGCCGGTGCTGCTTACCTCGAACTTTTCCCTGACTTACTTCATTGTCTCCGGTGAGATAGAGAACAGTAAGGTGCCCAGCTGGCTGCTGGTTAAGGATACCGAGGGGCTTTCCGTGATGACGGCCTGGGCGGCCGGTAAGTTCGTCGCCGATACCATCGCCCCCTTCGTTAAGAAGTGCGGCATCGAAGACAAGATTAAGCACCACAAGCTGGTGATTCCCGGCTATCTGGCCCCGGAGAGCGGCGGTCTGGAGGAAGAGCTGGCTGGCTGGGAGGTTCTGGTCGGGCCCCGGGAGGGGGCTCACATTCCGGCCTATCTCAAGACGTGGCAACCATAAGGAGGTAAGCGATGCTTCTTATCGGCGAGAACATCAACATTATGTCCCGGACGATTGGCCCGGCCATGAAGGGAAGAGACCCCGCCCCAATCCAGGAGCTGGCCCGGGACGAGGCCAGTGCCGGGGTGGACTACCTCGACCTCAACATCGGCCCTGCCCGTAAGGCGGGCGACGAGCTTATGGGTTGGGTGGTCACTACCGTGCAGGCGGTCACCGATAAGCCGCTCTCGCTGGACACCACTAACCCGGTGGCCATGGAGGCCGGCCTTAAGGCGGCTAAGAGTAAGGCGCTGATTAACTCGATTGCCCCGGCGCGGGTGGACGAAGAGCTGCCTATGGTTCGGGAATACGGCGCCGCCATGATCGGGCTGCTCTGGGGGCTGGACGGTATGCCCCGGGATGCCAACGAGCGGGCGCTTATCGCCGTTGACCTCATCTATAAGGCCAACGAGGCCGGTATCCCCAACGAAGACATCTGGATTGACCCCATCGCCAGCCCGGTGTCGGTGGAGATAAATCAGGTAAGGGCCTGTCTTGAGTTTATGGGTATGCTCGAGGAGATAGCCCCGGGCTGTAGGTCTACAGTGGGGCTTTCCAATATCTCCAACGGCACCCCGGCGGACCTGAGGCCCTATCTTAACCGCACCTATCTCATCATGCTCATGCGCTACGGGCTCTACTCGGCCATCGTCGATGCCTTCGATACCGAGCTCGTTAAAATAGCCCGGGGCGAGATGCCTCACATCGTAGAGCTGGTGCACCGGGTGATGGACGGCGATAGTCCCGACCTCGCCTCGCTCGGTGAGGAAGAGGTTAAGTATGCCAAGACGGTAAGGGTACTTACCGGTGAGTCCCTCTATTCCCATTCCTGGCTTGAGATATGAAGACGAACTTAATGATTGAAGAATCTCACCGTAGTTTAGCGGTAAGTTATTGGCTGGAATTTTCGCTCTAACTAAGCAGTAAATTCAGCCAGTCGCGGAGTTTTGTTTACAGCCCGTAATGTGCTGGTAAAATCGATTAAAAAGGCGGCCGTAGTATGCATGCAACAATACAAAAACCTTTCAGAGAAATCTTAGAGATGTTAGAGGGTGAAAACAGGGTTTTTATTGTAGGTTGTGGTAATTGTGCCCGAAAGTGCCAATCGGGGGGTGAACCTGAGGTAGCAGCGATGAAGGAGCGCTTGGAAAAAGCCGGGAAGACCGTCAGCGGGACATTCGTCCCTGACGGCACCTGCTCCCTAACCGAAGTCAGTGGTCTGGTAAAAGATAACCAGGTTGCTATTGATGAAGCGGAGTCAATGCTTGTTCTAGCCTGTGGTCAGGGAGTACACACCGTGGTCGATGCTACCGGGAAGATTACGCATCCCGGCTGTAATACTATTTTTGGCGGTGAGACACTGAAGCCGGGTGATGTTCGTGAATACTGTCAGCTATGTGGCGAGTGTATTATTGATGCCTATGGCGGACTTTGTCCCTTAACCCTGTGTGCCAAGGGTCTCCTTAATGGTGCCTGTGGCGGATCGAAGGATGGTAAATGTGAGGTTGACCCGGAGAGGGATTGTGGTTGGAACCTTATCTATGAGAGATTGAGGGCAATAGGGAAGCTAGATGCTCTATACCAATATAAGGAGCCCAAAGACTACCGAAAGGCAACTAGGTCGCGGAGGCTGACAGTTACTGACGGTGTTGCCGTTTTCAGATTTGATGGTAATACTTATTCCCCTTATGAATTACAACAGGAAGAGGTCGGCGCATCGAAGTAGGCCGCTCCGATTTAAGCAGTGATAACGATGGCAAATTGACTAAAGGGGGAAGGTAAAGTGAGTTTGAGGTCTCAATTAGAAGCCGGAAAGTTCGTGGTCACGGCTGAGGTCGGCCCCCTGAAGGGCACCGATACCACGGAGATTAGGGAGGTCGCTGAGCTCCTGCGCGGCCGGATAGATGCCGCCAATGTCACCGACCAGCAGAGCTCGGTAATGAGGCTGGGGTCGCTGGCTACCTGCCATCTCCTGACGCAGGCTGGTCTGGAGCCGGTGTTTCAGGTTACCTGCCGCGATAGAAATCGCATCGCCCTGCAGTCAGACCTGTTGAGCGCCTGGGTGCTGGGGGTGGAGAACGTCCTGGCCATCACCGGCGACCTGCCGTCGCTGGGCGACCACCCTCAGGCAAAGCCGGTCTATGACCTGGACTCGGTGCAGCTGCTTCAGGT
>JAFGFP010000025.1 GCA_016931015.1 Dehalococcoidales bacterium | reverse complement strand
TCGTCTATCGTCGGGCGCTGGGCGATGAGTGCCTGGTACTCTTCGAGGTGTCGGCGGTGCTCGCCGGCCAGGTCTTCCCAGCGCTTTAAGTCCAGCTTCGTCCTGGCCAGGCGTTCCTCCAGCCGGACGAGCTCCGTCTTCTGGTGCTCCAGGGCCTCTTTCTCCTGGCGCAGGCTGTGGAGCCGGGCTTCCTGCTCGCTGACCTCCTTTTCCACCGCCGAGAGCTGGCTCTGCCCGGCTTCGTATTCAGCCTGGTAGTCCGGCTTCTGGCCCAGCTCCTGGTCTATCTCCCAGAGGGCGCTCTCAAGCTGGGCCTTGGTTGTCTCCTGCTCTCTCGCCCGCTCTTTAGCCTCTTCTTCCAGTCGGTCGTAGAGGTCGAGCCCCAGGATATCCGCCAGCACCTGCTTCCGCTCTACGGGGCGCTTGATGGTGAACTCGTCGGCGCGGCCTTGAAGGAGCAGGGCGCTGTTAACGAAGGTCGCGTAGTCCATGTGCAGGGTCTCGATAATCTTCTGCTGGGTCTGGGTAATGCTGCTGCCGGTTAGGGGACGAAAGCCGCCGTCGCTGGCTATCTGGAACTCTAAGACGGTCTTTCCCTGGCGGCCGCTCCCCTTGGGCCTGGAGTGCTTACGCAGGATGCGATAAGACTGCCCGCCCACGGCGAAGTCGAACTCCACCGCCATCTCCGTCTCCCCGAGGTGCACCAGGTCGTCGTCGTTCTTGGCGCGGGCTTTGCCCCACAGCGCCCAGGTCATGGCGTCAATCAGGGTTGACTTACCGTTACCGTTAGCCCCGGCGATGCAGGCGGTGTGAATCCCCGCAAAAGAGAGCGGGGGCACCCCGTCCCGGTAGCACATGAAGTTATGTAGCGATAGCCTGATAGGAATCACGTAGTTATTTTAGCATAATTAGGGGGTTAAAAAGAGATTCTTGACAAAGGCGGCGCGCCTGCTTAAAGTGGTCTCGTCCCGAAAATCCGGGGAGGAGGTAACATGCCGGAGAAGATAACCAAGAGCGATGCCGAGTGGCGGCGGCTGCTTACCCCGGAGCAGTACCGGGTTACCCGGCTGGGGGCTACCGAGCCGCCCTTTAGCGGCCGGTACTACGACTATAAAGGGCGGGGTAAGTACCAGTGCGTGGCCTGCGGTAACGACCTCTTTAGCTCCGAGGCCAAGTTCGACTCCGGCACCGGCTGGCCCAGCTTTTGGGAGCCGATTTCGGAAGAGAGTATCGAAACGGCCCGGGACATAAGCGGGGACATGGTGAGAACCGAGGTTAAGTGCCGCCGCTGCGAGGCTCACCTGGGGCACGTCTTTCCCGACGGCCCGCCGCCCACCGGCCGGCGCTACTGTATTAACTCCCTGGCGCTCAGGTTCGTCGGGGAGGATGAGTATCCCTCTCGGAAGCGCCGCTAGCGGGAGTAGCTCCGCCGCCGTCTCCGGAAGAGCGAAATAAGTAAGAAGAAGCCCATCACAATCAGGAAGGGAGGGGGTTGGGCTATCGCGCCGCCCCCGCTTCCCGGGGCGATGGCGGTTGAGGGCGCCTGGGGCGGCTCCTGACTGACTACCGGTTCCTCGCCTATCTCGTAGACGGCGACCTCGGCGTTGATGAACTCCTTGGGCACCCAGCCCAGGGGATTACTGCTGCCGGTGGCTTCGGCCCAAATCCAGCCCGTCTCGCCGTCCATCTTGAAGATGGTGCTGGCCTTGTCGTAATCGGGTAGGTAGACCAGGCACGCGGTGTGTCCCTCGCCGACGGCTATCGCCGAGCGAAGCCCGGCCCCCCGGAACATCACCGCCAAAAGGACGGCGCTGTCCTCGCAGTCTCCGTAGCCGACGCCGTCCTGGCTGAGGGTGGCCGCCAGCTCGTCAGCGTTCAGGGCGAACTCCTCGTAGCCGAACTGGTCGACATCGGGGGTATAGCGCACCCGGTCCCGGACAAATTTAAATATCGCCTCGGCCCGCAGGGCCTCGTCGGGGTACTCGGCGGCGAAGTCCTCCCCCAGTTTATAAGCCAGAGCAGCTTCCTCCCCCAGGCTCTCGAAGGCGATAACCGGGCGGAAGCCGGTCTCGGACAGCTGGTAGAAGCCGTCCTCCCCGAAGGACTTGGTGCGGTAGATACCCCAGTCGTCGAAGACCTCACCGTCCACCTCGTTAAAGCTGTCCGAGGGCGTTGCCCAGACGTCGCTGGTGGTGGTCAGGCCGGTCAGGAGCAGGAGTGTCAAAACTAGGGCGAGCTTTTTCTTCATAGCGGCGTGGTCAGGGCGGCGTGCAGTATTAGCCCGAAGAAGACGAGGTAGCCGAAGACGTAAATGCCGATTGCCTTGGGGTCTTTGTTTATGCTCAGGAACGGTATCTTGGGGGTCAGCTTGTCTACGATTTTCAGTATGGCGATACCGATGAGGAGGCTGATGGCAAAGCTGATGGCGACCAGTCCCCAGGTTCTGAAGTCGAAGATAAAGCTAACCGCGGAGGTGCCGACGGCGGTGTAGGCGGTGGCCGCCCCGTGGATAACCAGCCCCACCAGGATGAAGAAGCCGGCGATGAAGAGGCCGGTGGCCAGCGGGCTCTCCCCGATGCGCTCACGCTCCTTGATGTCGGGGGTCATAGCATCGAGGGCCCTGATTCCGAGCCAGGCCAGAAGGGTGCAGATAGCGACCAGTACCGTGATTCTGGCAACCCACATGAGGACGATGAGCCAGTAAGGGGTGGCTAGGCCTATCTCAGGCATGGATACCCTCCTTTAATTAGATACGGGCTTAAGCTCCAAGCCTAGCATATAATAATTGCCGCGCTTTGTAAATGCGCCCCTGTTTTACCGGCGCGAGAGCTGGTGGGCGTCTTTCTTAGTCTTAGTCGGGACACTTCTCAGGCTTCTTCCCAGGCGCCTTTACCCACCAGGGGCACGAAGCGGCAGCCGCCCAGGCTGCGGACGGTGTTCTTGCGCTGCCTTCTGGTGACCTTGTAGAGCTCCTGTACGTGGCGGGAGCCCACCGGGATTACCATCCGTCCCCCGATGGCTAGCTGCGCCACCAGGTCGGGGGGTACCTGGGGGGCGCCGGCGGTTACCATGATGGCATCGTAGGGGGCCCCGGGCCAATAGCCCAGGGTTTCCTCGGCCGGGTGAATCTCGACGTTGGTGTAGCCCAGGCTGTCCAGGGCCTTCCCGGCCCTCTCCGCCAGATCCGGGAAGCGCTCCGTGGTCACCACCAGGCGGGCCAGCTCCGCCAGGATGGCCGCCTGGTAGCCGCTGCCGGTGCCGACCTCGAGCACCTTTTCCTCGCCTTTAAGCTCCAGGGCTTCGGTCATCATGGCGATAATCAGGGGCTGTGAGATGGTCTGCTCCAGGCCGATGGGAAGCGGCATATCTTCGTAGGCCAGGTGTTGCTCGTCGGGGGGTACGAAACGCTCTCGGGGCACGCGGGCCATGGCGGCCAGGACTCGCTTATCCTTGATTTCAAGGCTGAGCTGCTCGACTAACCGGGCTCTTGCTGATGCAAAGTCCATGGTGCCTGCTCGCTCTCAGGACAGCTCAGGGTAGCACCTGGGAGAGGGTAACGAGCACCGCCAGCATGATAGCGGCGATGATGCCAATCCTCTTAAGCTCGCCGGTAACATACGGGTATCCGGAGGCTGCGGGCGCTGCCTTCGATGCCGGGGCGCTCACCGGCGGGGTACTGGCTGGGGGAGGCGTATCCGACGTATAGGTCTGAGCGGTTGCCGGCGCTTCGGTAGCCATCGCCGTAGGTGTCAGCCTATCTTTTCTCTTCTTAGTCTGGAATGAGTGCTTTCCCCGCTTGCGCCGTGATTTACTGGACATCTAAAACCTCCGTTTACTTGGCTCTGGGGTGAGATTGCTCGTAGGTGCGGCGGATGTGGTCGCTGGTAAGGTGGGTGTAGACCTGCGTCGTCGAGATATTAGCGTGCCCTAGTAGCTCCTGAACCGACCTTAGGTCGGCGCCGCCGCTCAGCATGTGGGTGGCAAAGCTGTGTCTTAAGGTGTGCGGGGTAATCCCGGCCAGCTCGACTGCCTTGGCGTACTCCTTAAGTATCTGCCACAGCCCCTGTCTGGTCAGGCGTTCTCCCCGGGCGTTAAGGAACAGGGCGGCTTCCTCCCGGTTGGCCACCAGGCGCGAGCGAACCTCCCTAAGGTACTCGGTTACCGCTTGAACGGCCCGGGGCGCAATCGGGATAATCCGCTCTTTGTGCCCCTTGCCGAAGCAGCGCACGAAGCCTTCCTTCAGTTCGACATCGTTAACGTTTAGCGAGGTAAGCTCGCTTACCCGCATGCCGCTGGCATAGAGCATGTGCAGGATGGCGGTATCCCTCTTCGCCTCCGGCCGGGCCTGTTTTGCCGGCTCGTCGAGCAGGCGGCGGACCTGGGTGATGGAGATGGGTTTGGGTAGCGCCCGCCCCACCTTGGGGGAGGCGATATCCCGGGCCGGGTTTTCTTTAATATTGCCTTCGCTCTTCATAAATTCCAAGAACGAGCGCATGGCCGCCACCTTGCGGGCCATGGTGGTTGCGGCGTAGTTCCGCTCCTTGAGGTTGAGGAGATAGCCTAACACTCCCTGCCGGCTCAAGCCCGCCCAGGAGGGGATAGCGCCCCGCTTGGCGGCCGCCTCGGCGGCGAAGCTGGCCAGTTGGGAGAGGTCGTTACGGTAGGCAGCCACCGTGTTCTGGGAAAAGCCCTTCTCTACGGTGAGATAGTTAAGGAAGCCCTCAATTGCCGCTTTCATCTTCCTGTCCTTAGTGGAACCGGAGTTCCTTATTAACATAAGTATTCTAACATAACATAATGCAAAATAATAGTCCCCGGAGCCGGTTAAAGCCGGGGCTTCTTTGCATTTCCCGGCGGATTTATCTATAATTTTCTCTTAGCTATAGGGGGTAAGACGTGAGTAAATTTATAGGCAGACTGAAACAGGCTTCGGGGGCGGTGGCTCAGCCGATGGGCTTCGGGCGAGGCAAGGCGGCTTCTCCGGAGCCGAAGATACTGCTCGTTGCCAGCCTGGCTAAAGCTACCGCAGGCAATCTGGCCGAGCTAACGGCCGGGGCTGATGCCGGCTTACTGAGTATTTCCGGGTCGGTGGGCGATGCTAAGGCCCTTAGGCAGTGTGCGTCTGCGGTGCCCGCTATCCCTTGGGGCGGCTGGCTGAAAAGTTCTCCCCGGCGTAAGGGGCAGCCGGGAAAAGACTCGGGCGGTGATTTCATCGTCTTTCCAGCGAAGACGCCGCTGGGGGCCCTGGAGGATACCAAAGCGGGTAAGATACTGGAGCTTGAGGCGACGCTGGACGGGGGGCTATTGAGGGCGGTTAGCGAGCTACCCGTGGACGGCGTGCTCGTTTCGACTAAGGGCGAAGACGGCTTATCGCTTACTTGGCAAAACCTTATGCTCTTTCAGCGTATTAGCCAGCTACTGACTAAACCCCTGCTGGCGACGGTGCCGCCGGGGGTAACCGCTGCTGAGCTCAGCCGGCTTTGGCAGGCCGGAGTGGACGGGGTCGTCCTGGAGATGGCTGGTGAGGGGTTGGGAAAGCTCCGGGCGGCGGTTGATAAGCTTATCTTTCCCTCCCGCACGCGGCGGGGTGGGGTGGGGGTGTTGCTCCCTAAAATCAGCGAGGAATCGGTCCCGGAAGAGGACGAAGAAGAAGAGCTGCCCTAGCGGTTACCGGTGTCCGTCTTAGCCGGGGGGTTAAGAGCCGGTTATTTATTCACCAGGCTCTTTATCAGTCTCAGTTCGTCTCGCACCAGCCGGGGCATCAGGAACTCGCGGGTAACAATCTCCTTACCTTCTTCGCCGAGGCGCTGGCACAGGGCCGGGTCGCGCAGCAGGTGGACTATCTTCTCGGCGCACTCCTCGACGCTGTTCACCAGGTAGTTACTGAGATTACCGGTCATCTGGAGTGGGATACCGCCGGCGTTACCGGCGATTACCGGCGTCTCCTTCCACAGGGCTTCGGCGACTACCAGCCCGAACCCCTCCCTGATTGACTTCTGAATAATCACGTCGCTGGCCCGTTGAAAGGCGTTAACCTCCATGTTGCCGATGCCGGTGAGGTTGGAGTAGATGAACATGTCGTCGTCTTTATTGGCTTCGGCCTGGATGTCGGCGTACATGTCCCAGCCTTCCGGATCGTCCTGGGCGAAGCTGCCAATCATGGCCAGTTGCAGGCCCGGTATCTCCTTTTTGGCCAGGCGGTAGGCAGAGATGGTGCCGAAGGGGTCTTTCCAGCGGTCGAAGCGGGATACCTGGGTAACCAGGAAGCGGTTATGGTCGAAGCCGAGGTTCTCCAGCATTTCCCGGCAGACGTACTTCTTGATGAACATGTTCTTGGAACTGAAGGCGCAGATGGCCGGGGTCATGGTGGTTATTTTGCCGAGGCGCAAGTTCTTGGGCACGAACTTCTTGGTGGTGAAGACGGCGGCGTCGTACTCCTGAATGTAAGGGCGCAGGAAGTTCCACACCGTGGCGTCCGGCTGGGAGCTGTCTACGTGGCAGCGCCATATCCACTTAGCCTTGCTCTCCGGCGAGTAGTGGCGCAGGGCCGCCGGCTGGGGGTCGTTAACGATAAAGACATCGTAGTTGGGATCGAGCTCGCGGGCATTACTCAGGTTGTTGGAGAGGTACCTTCTTCTCACGCTCTGCTTTTTAATCTCTTCGAGCGGCGCTCCCTGGAGGGCGTTATGCAGCCCCTTGGTGATGGTGAAGAAGTGGCGGTCGCCGCGTATCACCTGCCAGTCGGCTTCGATACCCAGGACGCGCAGCAGCGGGATGTAGGAGACCAGTAGTTCGGCGACCCCGCCCCCGAAGGGCGTGGAGTTGATGTGACACAGGCGCAGCCCCTTGAGGTCTTTCCCCAGGCTGACCACCTCGTCGATAAGCTCCCGGCTCTGTATCAGGCGGTATTTGTTAATATCAGAAGTTCCCAGGGAGATTTTGTATAGCATCGAGACTACCCCTGCGCCTCCGGGTCTAAGTAGCTACCGTGCATTATCAGCACTAGCCCGACGATCTTGATAGCTGCCAGAACTTCCCTTCGGTGGTAATAGCGGGCGCCACCACCATCTCGGCCTGGTGCATCTCCGCAATGGTGAAGGCCCCGCAGACGCCCATAGAGGTACGCACCGCCCCGATCAGGTTTTGGCTGCCGTTGGTGACTGAAGTGGGGCCAAAGAGAATCTGTTCCAGGGAACCGGATACCCCGACCTTGATGCGGGTGCCTCTGGGCAGGGCCGGGTGGGGGTGGGCCATACCCCAGTGATAGCCCAGTCCCGGGGCCTCTTTGGCCTGGGCCAGGATGGAGCCGAGCATGACGCCGTCGGCGCCGGCGGCCAGGGCTTTACACAGGTCTCCGCCCTTACGAAAACCGCCGTCGGTAATTATGGGAATGTATCTCCCCGACTCGCGCTGGTAATCGTCCCGGGCGGCGGCGCAGTCTATGGTGGCCGTTATCTGGGGGACGCCGACCCCGATGACCTCGCGGGTGGTGCAGGCGGCTCCGGGGCCGACCCCGACCAAAACGGCGGAGATACCGGTCTTCATTAGCTCCAAGCAGGCACCGTAGCTGACACAGTTACCCACGATAATAGGTAGGGACAGCGTCTTGCGGAGTTCGGAGAAGGACAGCCCGCGGTAGCTCTTGGAGGTGTGCCGGGCGGTGGTCACCGTCGAGGCGACCACTAAGATGTCGGCGCCGGCTTCGGTGGCTAGCGGGGCCAGGCGCTTGGTATTGGTTGGGGTCGTGGAAACGGCACAGACCGCCCCGGCTTTTTTGATGGCCGCTATCCTCTCCCCGACCAGGTTTTCCTGAATCGGCTGGGAGTAGACCTTCTGGAGCAGAGGGGTAACCTCGGCATCGGATGCCTGGGAAATCTGGAGAAGTATCTCCTCGGGCTTCTGATAGCGGGTCTGTACCCCTTCCAGGTGGAGGACGGCCAGCCCCCCCAGCTTACTCATCTGGATGGCGAGTTTAACATCGGTCACCGCGTCCATCGCCGAGGCGAGGACGGGGATGGGGAGGGTAAGATCGTCAATCTTGAGCTCGGTGTTGGTCTGGTCGGGGTTGATGGTTACCTCTCCGGGGACTATCGCCACCTCGTCGAATCCGTAGGCCCGCCGTAGCTGCTTGAACTGAGGAACTGCCATATTTTATCCTTTCTTTAGACAGGAACTATACCAAAGATAAGGCTTTAAAGTCAAGGAGAGCCATCGGGCCCAGCCTGGACTAAAAGACCGGACGCGCAGAGTGGATACGTGTCGGCATAAGTCGGCTATCAGGTATAGACGAGCGCCGAGTTATAAGGTTATAATAGGCATGGTCAGAGGAAGACGGAAGGCGATGGCGGCACTTTACCTGGTGGCGACTCCAATCGGTAACCTGGAGGATATTTCCCTGCGTGCCCTGCGTACCCTGCGAGAGGTAAGGCTCATTGCGGCCGAGGATACCCGCCGCACCCGGCAGCTTCTGGCCGCCTATGACATCAAGACGCCGCTTACGAGCTACCACGAGCACAATAAGCGGGCCAAGCTGGGCTATATCCTGGATTGTCTCGATAGCGGTGACGTGGCCCTGGTGGCCGATGCCGGTATGCCGGGAATCTCCGACCCGGGCTATGAGCTGGTGGTCGCCGCTACCGAGTGCGGGGTTCCGGTGGTGCCGGTTCCCGGGGCCTCGGCGGTGGTTACGGCGCTCGCGGTTTCCGGACTGCCTACGGACCGGTTTATCTACCTGGGCTTTCTCCCGCGCCGGGCGGGCAGCCGGCGGCGGCAGCTTGAGTCGGTGGCCGCCGAAGAGGGCACTATCATCGTCCTGGAGACGCCGCACCGCCTGGAGGCGGCCCTGGATGATATCTTGAGCGTCTTGGGCGACCGGCGGCTGGCGGTCTGCCGCGAGCTAACCAAGCTCCACGAGGAGGTCTTCCGGGGGCTGGCTAGCGAGGCGCGGGCGCACTTTACCCAGCCGCGGGGGGAGTTCGTCCTGGTTATCGCCGGTAGGGGAGAGGCGGCGGCGCCCCGGCTCAACGAGGAGGTTGAGCAGCGCCTGGACGAGTTACGCCGCTCCGGGGTAAGCGCCCGGGAGGCGGTCGCTAAGGTGGCCGGGGAAACCGGTCTTTCGCGACGGGAGCTTTATCGTGCCTGGCTGAAGTTGGGCTAGGCTTTAGGTTTGGCCGGAGCCGCTCCGGTAAATATTTTATGTCAATTTGGGGGTAGAACATGCGTCGAGGGTGTGTATCTTTGGGTAATCTTGAGTGTGACGGTTGTCACCAGCTTATCCCGCATGCCGAGCGTTACCTGATTATCGAAGAGGCGGACGGTACCATCGTAAACCTGTGCGTGGCCTGCTGTCTGGAGAAGGGATATGCCCGCTATCAGGAAGATAAGCGCGAGCGGGTGCTCACCTTCTTCCCGGAGCAGGGATAAGGCTCCGCTCAGTAATTCGAGAGGGAAAAAGCTGTGGCCGAGAGAATTTTTATCGGGGTTGCCTGGCCCTATGCCAATGGCTCGCTGCACCTGGGCCAGATTGCCGGGGCGTACCTCCCGGCGGATGTATTCGCCCGCTACCATCGCGTTAAGGGGAACCAGGTTCTCATGGTATCGGGCTCCGACCAGCACGGCACGCCGATAACCCTGAGGGCGGAGAGAGAGGGCCTAAAACCGGAGGCGGTGGCGGCCCGCTATCACCAGGAGTTTCTGGACTCGTTTCAAAGGTTTGGTATCTCTTTCGACCTCTTTACCTCGACGGGTACGGCTAACCACGCCCGGGTAGCCCAGGACTTCTTCCTGAACCTGCTCGACAAGGGTTACCTGTACCGGGATACGGTGTCGCAGCCCTTCTGTCCCCACTGCCAGCGCTTCCTCTCCGACCGCTATATCGAGGGCACCTGTCCCTACTGTCAGGCCAGCGGGGCGCGCGGCGACCAGTGCGACGACTGCGGTAAGCCGCTCAGTCCGGCCGAGCTGGTTAACCCTTACTGCTCCTTCTGTCAGGGCACTCCCGAGTTCCGGGACTCGGAGCACTTCTTCTTTCGGCTCTCCGCCTTCCAGGAGCGGCTGCTTAGCTGGGTAAAGCAGCAGACTCACTGGCGGCAGAACGTGTTTAACTTCACCCTGCGCTATCTGGAGGGGGGTCTCAAAGACCGGGCGATTACCCGGGATATAGAGTGGGGGGTGCCCGTACCGCTTCCCGGCTTCGGGGGGAAGCGGCTCTATGTCTGGTTCGAGGCGGTGATTGGCTACCTTTCGGCGGCCAAGGAGTGGGCTGAGTCCCAGGGGGATGCGGATGGGTGGCGCGACTACTGGCAGGACGGCTCGACCAAGAGCTATTACTTTATCGGTAAGGATAACATCGTCTTTCACACCATTATTTGGCCGGCGATGCTCATGGCCTACGGAGACCTGAATCTGCCCAGTGACGTCCCGGCTAACGAGTTCCTGATGATTGAGGGGAGAAAGCTCTCCACCAGCCGTAACTGGGCGGTCTGGCTGCCCGATTACCTGGAGCGCTACGACCCCGCTCCGCTGCGCTATCTACTGTCGGCGGCCATGCCCGAGACCAGCGATACCGATTTTTCCTGGCGCGAGTTCGTGCGCCGTAATAACGACGAACTGGTGGCCACCTACGGAAACCTGGTGCACCGGGTGCTAACCTTTACCCACCGTAACTTCGCCGGCGCCGTCCCCGGCCCCGGGGACTTCGACGGGCGCACCCGGGAGATTATCGCCCTGGCCCGGGATACTATTAGTGCCACTGACGAGCTTCTCTCCCGCTGCCGTTTCCGGGAGGCGCTGAGGGGGGCTCTTTCCCTGGCTCAGGAGACCAACCGCTACCTGGAGGAGAAGTCGCCGTGGAAGACGATTAAAGAGGATAAGCCGGCGGCGGCCACCGCCCTGTACACGGCCATCATCGTTATCTCCTGCCTGAGGACGGTGCTCTATCCCTTCCTGCCCTTCAGCTCTCAGCGGCTGCACGAGTTCCTCGGTTTCGAGGGCAGCGTGGCGGGTGACGGCTGGCGGCTGCGCGTCCCCGAGCCGGGCCAGAAGCTCAACCCCCCCAAGCCCCTGTTCACCAAGCTCGACGAGGGGTTGATTGACGAAGAGCTCGGCCGCTTGGGGCAGGGTGGTAGCTAGCCGGGCTGTGGAGGTATCTCTTGTCGCTGGATACGATATACGAGTCGGTTCGGGAAGGCCTGTCTCAGGTCGAAGCCAGGCTTAAGACGCTGAGTGAGGTCGGCCCCCCCTGGCTGGCCGAGCTTTTAGCACACAGCCTGGGGGCCGGCGGTAAGCGGGTTCGCCCCGCCCTGGTGCTCCTCTCCGGCAGCTTCTATCACTACGACCCCGCCCGGCTCTTACCCATGGCGACGGCGATTGAGGTACTGCACACGGCCACCCTGGTTCACGACGACGCTATCGACCACTCTCCGCTCCGGCGCTCTCGTCCCACGGTTAACAAGGTCTGGGGTGAGGACAAGGCCATCCTGCTCGGGGACTATCTCCTGGCCCAGGCAGAAGAGCTCGCTAGCGAGGCCCAAGACCTGCGCGTGGTCAGGCTCTTTGCCCGGGCTATCATGAGCGTCGCCCAGGGAGAGCTGGGGCAGGCCTTTAGCGCCTTTAATCCGGAGCAGACGCGGGAGCAGTACCTGGCCCGGATTGCCGCTAAGACCGCTTCTTTAACTACCCTGGCTACCGAGTCCGGGGCTATCCTGAGCCGGGCGCCGCAAGCAGCGACTAATGCCCTTAAGGACTACGGCTATAACCTGGGTATCGCCTTTCAGATTATCGACGACATCTTAGATTTTATCGGCGATGAGGCGGAGATGGGTAAGCCCACCGGCTCCGACCTCTCGGAAGGAACCCTGACCCTGCCCGCGATGCTGGTTCTTGAGCGCTACCCGGATGATAACCCGGTACGGCGGCTTTTTCGGGGAGAGGGCGACCGGCGGGAGAACCTCAGGCTGGCCCTGGAGCTGGTAACCGGTTCCGGGGTGCTTGAGGAGTGCTATCAGGCAGCGCGTGATTACTCGGCTCGCGCCGTGGCTAACCTTGAATTCCTGCCCGACATTCCGGCGAAAAGCTCGCTTACGGAGCTGGCCCGGTATCTGGTGGCGCGGCGGAAGTAGGGGGGATTTACCCCTGGGTGAAGGAGCTACCGTCCCGATAGGTCTCGACCTTATGGGTGGGCAGCTTTTCCTTGAACTGGTCGATAACGTGCTGGCAGGCGGCGAAACCCTCCCTGCGGTGGGCGGAAGCTACCGCCACCACCAGGTTAATCTCGCCCACCTTCAGCTTGCCGATACGGTGGCAGATGACAAGGCTGCTGACGGGCCATTTTCGCTGGGTGCTGGCGGCTATCTCCCGGAGCTTCTCTCTCGCCTCACCCAGCGGGTCGCGGTATTCCACGGAGGTAACCGGCTTACCCCGGGAGCTTTCCCGAATCAGCCCGACGTAGGTAACCACGCAGCCGCTCTCATCGGTCTTGGCCTGGCTGACTACGCTCTCCGGCGAAATCGGCGCTTCGGTGATTATTACCATGCTCCCGGGCCTCCCTCTCGAATATTTAGATAGACTGCCCCGGTCTCAAGATAATAGAAATTTAAGCCGCTTCGGAGCGGTTGTGCCTACGAAATCAGGCCGTAGCCCGGACTGGTCTCGGGGGGTGACTCGGGCAGAGGGGGGGCTTCCTTGGGCACAGCCTTGCTCTTGGCCTTGGTTTTGGCCGGGGCGTGCGCCGACTCGGCGGCGGTCTTGGCTGACGGCGGGGGAGTATCGCTGAGTATCGCCTCGAGCTCGTCACCCTCCAGGGTCTCCTTAGCGATAAGCTCCTGGGCGATTTTTATCAGTTTGTCCTTGTGCTCGTTTAGAATCTTGGTGGCCGTCTGTGAGGCGTGCTCGATTAATTTGTGGACTTCCTCGTCGATAGTCTGGGCTATCTTCTCGCTGTAGTTCCTCTGCTCGGTGATTTCGCGGCCGAGGAAGACCATCTCCTCCTTGTGCCCGAAGGTACGCGGCCCCAGTTTATCGCTCATGCCGTAGTCGGTGGCCATCTTGCGGGCAATCATGGTCGCCCGCTCGATATCGTCGGCCCCTCCGGTGGTCATCTCGTTGAAGATGAGCTTCTCCGCAGTGTGACCCGCCAGTAGAGTGGCCAGCATGTCGTTAAACTGGGAGCGGGTCATCAGGTAGCGGTCTTCGGTGGGTAGCTGTCGGGTGTGGCCGAGCGATAAGCCTCGGGCCACTATCGAGATTTTATGAACCGGGTCGGCATTGGGCAGCATCTTGGCGACCAGGGCGTGCCCGGCTTCGTGGTAGGCGGTGATTTCCTTCTCCTTGGTACTGATGCGCCGGCTCTTCCTCTCCGGGCCGGCAATTACCCGGTCGATGGACTCTTCCAGCTCCTGCATGCTGATGGCGTCCTTACCCCGTCTGGCTGCCAGAATAGCGGCCTCGTTAACCAGGTTGGCCAGGTCGGCCCCGCTGAAGCCGGCGGTCTGCTTGGCCAGCACCTCCAGGTCGACGCTCTTGTCCAGGGGTTTGCCGTTGGCGTGAACCTTGAGGATGGCGGCGCGGCCGATGATGTCGGGCCGATCCAGGACAACCCGGCGGTCGAAGCGGCCCGGGCGGAGCAAGGCGGGGTCGAGTATGTCCGGCCGGTTGGTGGCGGCGAGCACGATGACGCTGGTATTGGTGTCGAAGCCGTCCATCTCGGTAAGTATCTGATTAAGGGTCTGTTCCCGTTCGTCGTGGCCGCCGCCCAGTCCGGCGCCGCGGTGGCGGCCGACGGCGTCAATCTCGTCGATGAAGATAAGGCAGGGGGCATTACGTTTCGCCTGCTCGAATAGGTCGCGAACCCGGGAAGCCCCGACCCCGACGAACATCTCGACGAACTCGCTGCCGCTGATGGAGAAGAAGGGCACGCCGGCCTCGCCGGCGATGGCCCGGGCGAGCAGGGTCTTGCCCGTGCCCGGAGGGCCGATTAGCAGCAGTCCCCTGGGGATACGGGCCCCCAGCCGCTGGAACTTCTCCCGCGACTTGAGGAACTCCACCACTTCGTGCACTTCCTGCTTGGCCTCGTCCACTCCGGCGACATCATCGAAGGTTACCGTTGGCGTCTGGGCGTCGAACAGCCGCGCCCGGCTGCGCCCGAAGTTAAGCGCCTGGCTGTTGGCTCCCTGGGCCCGGCGGAAGAGGAAGAAGAGCAGACCCCCGAATATCATCAGGGGCAGGAAATTAAGCGCCAGATTACCCCAGTTAATCCCCGACGGCTTGACTTCCCAGTCCACCCCCTCGAGGTTAAGCCCCAGTTCCTGAAGGTCGACTAATGTCAGGCTGCCGATGGTTGTTTTTAGCTCGGCGTCGGTGGTAGAGGTGATGAGCAGTTCCTCGCCGGCGACCACGATTTTGGCTATCTTGCCGTTCTGAGACATGACGATGGTCTCATCGAGGCTGATCTCCTCGGGTTCGTTGGCCTGCGGTGCGAAGTAGCTAAAGAGGGCGATGGCCACCGTAAGCACGGCGATAAAGATTATCAGGTTACGATTTAAGCCAAACTTCATCCTTCACCTTCGGCGTTTCTCTC
>JAFGFP010000024.1 GCA_016931015.1 Dehalococcoidales bacterium | reverse complement strand
GTGGACTTATACATCTTGGCCGACTCTACGCGCAGGTTGAAATCCTCAATCTGTCTGAAGGTTTCCGATACGGTGTTACGCAGCGACGGCTCCAGAAAGTCCAGCTTCTCGCTGTTTCGCTGCCAGCTACCCATCTTCAGCTTCTTGGGCCGTTTCTGAGTATCGAACTTCTCCAGGGCCTGCTGATTAGCCATGACATCCATGAGCAGACTGGAGGCTATATCCTGCGGCGTGTTTTCGACAGGCTTCCGCCGCCGCATGATAAAACTCAAGGCAATGACAATAATCAGTGGTATCAGCCACGACCACTGCTCGGCCGAAGCATCAAAGGCACATGACTCAAACATTATATTATCTCCCCCCTAACCGGAACAACATAATCACCTAATTAAACCAGATTACGGGTAATCTGTCTAGCCCAGGCTAAATCCGGGCGGTCATATCGGAAGCCAGGGCCGGAGGCCGCCGAAAGACGGCTTCCCAGGGCCTACGTTAACGAGAGGGGCGGGAGACTCCGGGCGGCGGGGTATCGCCGAAATAGAGCTTAAGGTGCGGCCAGGGAATCTCGATGCCTTCTTCGTCGAAGGCCTTCTTTATCCGCCTTCTCAATTCACCGGCCACGTCCCACTGCTTCAGGGGCTTGGTCTCACCGAGTACCTTGAGCTCGATACCGGAATCGCCGAAGTTATCCACCCGGAGCACCTTGGGGGTGCCGATTATCATCGGGCCGAAGGTGGCATCGTGAGCCAGCTCCTCAGCGACCCGGTTTATGACCTCGGTCACCCGGTCGAGATCTTCCCCATAGGCCACCGAGATATTCAGGTTGACCCGCGACCACTCCTTGGTGTAGTTACTGACCGTGGTAATATCTCCGCTGGGTATGGTGTGCACGATGCCATCAAGGTCGCGCATCGTGGTGCGCCAGACGCTGAAGTCCTCGACCAGACCGGTAATACCGGCCACCTTGACCACATCGCCCTTGTTGTAGAGGTTCTGAGATACGATAAAGGTGCCCCGCAGCAGGTCCTTAACCACACTCTGCGCCCCGAAGCCGATAACAATACCGGCCACCCCGGCCGTAGCCAGCACCGGAGTAACACTGATACCCAACTCAGAGAGAACCATCAGTATCGCCACGACCACGATGAGAACAGTTACCCAGCGGGTAAGTACGGCGCTCAGGGTCTGCCGTCTCTTCTCCAATTCCTCCCGGGCCCGGCGCCCCCGGCCACTCTGGCCGACCCATCCCCCCACCATCCTGGGCATGAGCAGCCTGGCCAGCCGGTACAAGAGATAGGCGATTGCCAGGACGGCGATGATATAGGGGCCGTGGTTCATGAACCACTCCTCAATCGTCTGCCGGGTTACCTCAGCCGCAGCCCCCTCTTTACTACCGACTACGGCCACCGCCGCGATAGCCACGGAGGCAAGACAGACCCCGATAAGGATGCGCAGGCTAAGCCGCAACCGCTGGTAAAACAGGCTGGGCTTTTTCTTATCCGCCAGGTCGATTTTATCCTCGACCCGGTGCAGCACGATCACCAGAATGATAAGCGCCACGATAGACCAGATGAGTACCCACAAACCGTTAACAGTAAACCAAGCCCACACTCTAACGTCCTCCCGGTGCCAGGTTAGCTGTATTATATTGTGCTGAGACAGGTATTTCAAGACACCCATCAGCGCTAGTCACGCCGCCGCACCAGCAGGCAGATATTACGCGAGAAGCGCTTGAGCGGAAAGCGGTAGGAGCTTTCCGGGGAAGACTCTATTATCTCAAAGCCGACCCCTCTTACTAGCTTCTCAAGCTCGGGGTAAGAGAAGAGATAGTAGTAGCGCCCCAGCACCTTACCCCCACTCCGCCAGGGTACGGTTAGCTCCTTGGGCTTAAACCAGAATCGCTTCTGACCGCGGTTCCAAACGGTAATGAAGGCCTCGCCACCGGGCTTGAGCACCCGCCGTAGCTCGGCCAGCGCCAGCTTCTGTTTGTCCCGGCCCCTTACGTGGTGATAGGTGGCGATAGCGACCGCCCGGTCGAAGCTCCGGTCGGCGAAGGGGAGAGAAGCAACATCGGCCAGGAGCAGGTTAGCTCCGAAGCGGAACTTGGCGGCGTACTTCCGGGCAAGGGCGAGCATCCCGGGCGAGAAGTCCACCCCGTAGAGCTCGAAGCCCTCCCGGAAGGGGAGAAAGTCTGGGCCGTGAGCACAGCCCAGATTAAGCAGACGGCCCCGCCGCCAGCGCTCCGCCAGGGCTTCCAGCTCGCTACGGAAGATAGACCAGTGCCGGAAGTTATACCAGCCCGGGGCAATCTGGTCAAAGACATCTCTTTCTGTTACCATAAACTTAAACCTTCGATACTGACTACGAGTATACAATGAAGAAATTAGCCAGGACAATATCCGGAGTCACCCCGGTAGCAGTCATGAGTCAGCCCACGGGGTGTCCCGGACAGTGCGTCTACTGCCCCACCTACTCGGCTACCCCACAGAGCTACACCCCCGAGTCGCCGGCGGTGCTGCGGGCCCGGGAGTGCGACTACGACGCCGGGAAGCAGGTGGCGCTGCGGCTTAAGGCCCTCTCCGACATGGGACACCCCACCGACAAAATCGAGCTCATCGTCATGGGGGGCACCTTCCTCGCCCAGCCCGTGGACTACCAGTACCAGTTTATCAAGGACTGCTTCAACGCCCTAAACTGCCGGGCTTCGGACACTTTGGAGGCAGCCCAGCGCCTTAACGAAACGGCCGACCACCGCTGCACCGGGCTCTGCATCGAGACCCGGCCCGACTGGTGCCGGCCCGAGGATGTCGCCCGGATGCTCAGCTTCGGGGCCACCCGGGTGGAGCTCGGCGTCCAGACCCTGGACGAGGACATCTACCGTCTGGTGAGGCGGGGGCACGGGGTTGCCGAGGTCGTCCAGGCTACCGCCCGGCTCAAGGAGCACGGCTTCAAGGTGCACTACCACTGGATGCCGGGGCTGCCTGGGGCTACTCCGGAGCTGGACCTAAGGCTGTCTAAGCTACTGTTCAGTGACCCGCGCTTTAGGCCGGACGGCCTGAAGCTGTACCCTACCATGGTGGTTGCCGGCACCGAGCTGGAGCGATGGCACCAGGGCGGGCGCTATCAGCCCTACCCCGATGAGGTCATGATTAACCTGATTACCGAGATTAAGTCTATCGTACCCAAGTACGTCAGAATCTCCCGGGTGCTCCGCGATATTCCGGCCAAGTTCATTACCGGCGGCCTAAAGGACTCGCTACGGGACGAGGTTAAGCAGCGTCTTAGGGAGCGGGGCACTAACTGCCGCTGTATCCGGTGCCGGGAGTACGGGCACCGGGCGCGGGATAACTGGGCAATCGGCGAACCCAGGCTGGTGCGCATGGACTACGAAGCCTCCGGGGGCAGGGAGATTTTTCTCTCCTTCGAAGACGAAAACGAGACGCTCTTCGGGCTGCTCCGGCTCCGGATTCAGCCCCAGCCACCCGGCGAGGAAAGCTCTGCTTTGATAAGGGAGCTACACATCTACGGCCCCGAGGTCTCCTTCCACCAGCGAGACCCGAACTCCGCTCAGCATAAGGGGCTGGGAAGAGCCCTGCTCAAGGAAGCCGAGGGCATCGCCGCCGGGGAATTCGGAGCGTCTCGGATAGCGGTCCTGAGCGGCATCGGGGCCAAAGACTACTACCGCTCCGGGTTCGGCTATACGGCGCAAGGGGCCTACATGGTTAAGCGCCTTAAGACCCGGGAAGCCGCCAGAATCGAAGTCTAAAGCCCGGGAGCTAGTCTTTACCCCGCTCCAGCTCCCGGAGCCGGTCGTCCCCGATACCGAAGTGATGGGCTATCTCGTGGCGCACCACGCGGCCTATCTCGGCGGTAATCTCAGCCTCGGAGTGGCACCTGGCCTCAATCGGCTTTTGGAAGATGGATATCTTGTCCGGGGCCACCATCCCGTAACCGCGGCCCCGCTTGGTCTGGGGCACCCCCTGATAGAGACCGAGCAGCATCTGTCCCCGCTTCAGCCCGACACTTGCCATCTGCTGCGGAGACGGCCAGTCCACGGCCACGACATCGACATTCTCCAGCCGGCGGCGAAACTCATCCGGCAGAGCGCTAATCGCCTCCGTAACCAGCTCCCGGAACCTCTCTTTATCCAAAAGTCCCCCTCGAATCCCGGCCCAGCCGGGCGCCCTCAGGGCTAGTCTTCCAGCTGGGTATACTGACACCCCCGCCGGTAGATGAAGATGTGCGAGAACTCCGAGTCTCCGGCCGCCCCGTGCCAGTGCTTTTCGCCGGCCGGGATAAAGGCGACATCACCCGGCGTTACCGTCACCTCTTCCTGCTCGGTAGCCACTATGCCCCTGCCGGCGGTGACAATCAGAATCTGCTCGCTGTCATGAGAGTGGAACTTGAGCCTCGTCCCGCGCCCGAAGTTAACGTTATGGACCTCGTATTCCTCGCTCTCGGGGAAGATAGACTGTATGGTGACGTCCCTTGAGGTAAAGATAGAACTCCCGAAAGGCGCCTTCTCAACTTCGCTTATCCGACTTACTCTCAATAGCGACCTCCCTCGTTAGTCAATGACCTCTAGAGCACGGGCAGCACCGCCGTCGCCGTTACCACGCCATGAAGATAGTCTATCGCCCACTGGATAGCCTCTTCCCCCTCAAGCTCAAGCTCGTAGTCCGGGTCTATCCCCTCACCCTCGATAAGCCGCCCGTCGGGGGTGAGCCAGCGCGCCGTGGTGATATAGATTCCCGAGCCATCGCTGAGCTGCTGCAGCATATTGACGCTCCCCTTACCAAAGGTCGTCCGGCCGGCAATGGTGGCCCGGCCGTGATCCTGGAGCGCCCCGGCCAGCACCTCACTGCCGCTGGCGCTGAACTCATCCACCAGCACCACCAGAGGCAGGTCGGTAGTGACCCGCTTACGCTCTACGGACATGGTGATGTGCTCCCCCTGGTTATCCACCACGTCGATGACGACGCCCTCGGTCAGAAAACGGCTGGCCACGCTAACCACGGTGGGCAAAAGCCCCCCCGGATTACTACGCAGGTCGAGAACAATCCCCGACGCCTCACCGGCGACGCTCTCCAGCGCCGCTTCCAGCTCCGCATCAGTGCCCTCGGAAAAGTGACTGATGGTGATAAGGGCGATATCTCCCCTCATCTCAGAGCTAACGCTCGATAGCTCAATCTCGTCCCTCACTATCTCAATCTCCACCGGCTCGGTCTCCCCCTCGTGAAGGACAAGCAGCCTCACCGAAGTCCCCCGGGGCCCGCGCACCAGGAGCACCACCTCGGTCAGGCTCATCTCCTGGGTGGACTCTCCGTCAACCTCCAAGATGACGTCACCGGCCCTGATACCGGCCTGGTCCGCCGGCGAGCCGGGAATGGGTGAGACAATGACTATCTGCTCGTCCCGGGCAGCAACGTGGGCCCCGATACCCTCGAAGCTGCCGGCAAAGTCGCTCAGGCTGAGCTGGTACGTCTCGGGGTCGAGGTAGCTGCTGTAGGGATCGTCCAGCGCCTCCACCATGCCCTTAATGGCCCCCCGGCCCAGCTCATCGGCATCGAGGCTGTCCTTCTCCACATAGTTCCGGTAGATAACGTCCCAGGCCTCACCGACGACATCCGGTATCTGGTCCGGGCTGGAGACGGCCGGAGGCTCGGTGGCCGGTTCGGTATCGGGGAAGACTATCGGGGCACCGAAAAGGCAGCCGCTGTTAAGCGCGAGACACGCCACCAGCGAAACTATCATCAGAACTTTAAACTTTTTCGTCATTATACCCACCCCTCGCTTAGAGTCTCTTATTGGGAACTAACTAACGAGCTAACGGGGCGACATAGTCGCCCCGGCTATGGACAGTCACCTGTAACAGCTACCAGCGAACCGCGATATAAAGTGGTCAAGTAAACCTGTAAGCCGAGTTCTGTACTCCGAATACTCGGAGCGGTGACCATCTATCTAGCCCTGATGTTACCATCAGGGTC